>JAHIJU010000110.1 GCA_018898235.1 Actinomycetota bacterium
ACTCGCAGTCGATGTTCCAGGTGCGTTCCACGAGCGGGCGCAGGTTCCAGCCCACGTGGAACGAGATGGTGCGCTCGGACGGGCTGGACGTGCCGCTCGTCGGGCTGAACAGCGACCACTCGTTGACCAACGTGTTGGTCAAGGCGATCCGAACACGGGTCTGCAGGTCGACCAGGAGCATGGCCGGAACCGTACTCCCGGGTGCGGTGCGACGCGCGGGCCGTCCGGCTCTCGGTCTGCGTCGGTTCGGTCCGGATCCGTCCTCGCCGGGCGGAGGGCTCAGTCCGGGCCGTGGGGCAGGCCGAGCAGTGAGCGCAGCGGCGCGATCCCGGTCATCTCGACCTCGGGTCGCAAGGTCGCCGGGCGGGTGTCCCAGTCGGCCCGCGAGAGCCGGTAGCGCAGGACCCTGGCGGGACGCCCCTCCCGGGCGACGAGGTCCTCGCCGTCGGGCGCGTAGCCGAGCGTCCGGGTCACGGCGTTCGAGGCGGCGTTGTCCTCGAACGCGCTCGTCGTGGCGGCCCGGGCGCCGAGCCCCTCGAACAGCAGGTGCAGCACGAGCAGCCGCATGGTGCGACCGATGCCCCGGCCCTGGTGGTCGCGGCCGAGCCAGGAGCCGGTCTCGGCCTGCCCGACGACGGGGAAGTCCCGGGCCGTGGCGCCCTGCATGCCGACGGGCTCGCCCGCATGCAGCACGACGAGCTCGAACCGCCAGCTCTCCGGGGTGATGTTCGCCCGCGCGCCCCACTGGAAGGCGAGCACGGAGCGGGCGACCTGCAGCGGGCTGCCGCGGGTCCAGGAGACGGGGAAGGGCATCGTGTCCTCGTCGTGCACACCGGCGGCGGCCACCCGGGCGACCTGCAGGAGCAGGGCGTCGTCGGCGTAGACCAGGGCGGTGTCACCCGTGCTCACGCGTACGGCGGTCGGGGGCCAGAGGGTCGCGTCGTCCACCCGGCCACCCTGGCACGCGCGCGGTGAGCCCCGGCGAGATTTCCATGCGGGGGCTGTGGGTGCTCCCGCCTAGGGTGCTGCTGTGACCCCCGTGATCCAGGCCCGTGCACTGACCAAGACCTACGGGGAGCTGGTCGCGGTCGACGGCATCGACTTCGAGGTCGCGCCGGGCGAGTCGTTCGGGCTGCTCGGTCCGAACGGTGCCGGCAAGTCGACGTCGATGCGGATGATCGGCGCGGTGTCCCAGCGCACCTCGGGCGAGCTCACGGTGCTGGGCCTGGACCCCGACACGCATGGGCCGGAGATCAGGTCGCGGCTGGGGGTCGTCCCGCAGGAGGACAACCTCGACACCGAGCTCACGGTGCGTGACAACCTCATCGTCTACGGCCGGTACTTCGGCATCCCGCGCCCGGTGTGCGCCGCCCGGGCCACCGAGCTGCTCGACTTCGCCGAGCTCGCCGACAAGGCCAAGGTCAAGGTCGACGAGCTGTCCGGCGGGATGAAGCGCCGGCTGACGATCGCCCGCGCGCTCATCAACGAACCCGCCGTCCTCATGCTCGACGAGCCGACCACCGGGCTGGACCCGCAGGCCCGGCACGTGCTGTGGGACCGGCTGTTCCGGCTCAAGGAACGCGGCACCACCCTGGTCGTGACGACGCACTACATGGACGAGGCCGAGCAGCTGTGTGACCGGCTCGTGGTGGTCGACCACGGCCGGATCATGGCCGAGGGCAGCCCGGCCGATCTGATCCGCACCTACTCGACGCGGGAGGTGCTCGAGCTGCGGTTCGGCTCGACCCGCAACGCGCAGATGGCGGTCGAGCTCGCCGACCTGGTCGACCGGCACGAGGTGCTGCCCGACCGGGTGCTGCTGTACGCCGACGACGGTGAGGCGGTGCTCGCCCGGGTCCGCGATCGCGGCCTCGACCCCACGACCAGCCTGGTCCGGCGCTCGTCGCTGGAGGACGTGTTCCTGCGGCTGACCGGCCGGAGCCTCATCGAATGAGTGTCGACCCCGCCCGCACCGCGACCGACGAGCTCTCCTACCGGGACGAGGCGCTCGCCGCCGCCGTGCGCCCCCGCCGGTTCGGCGCCTGGTACGTCGCCGAGCACCGGCTGCGCTCCATGCGCGCCTACGGCGGCACGATCGTGATCGGTGGGATCGGGCAGCCGCTGCTGTACCTGCTCGGCATCGGGCTCGGGCTCGCCGCATTCCTCGACCAGCCCATCGCCTCGGGTGCGCACGGGCCGGTCAGCTACCTGTGGTTCGTGGCCCCGGCGCTCATGGCCAGCGCCACCATCACCGTCGCGCTCGACGAGTTCACCTACGCGGTGCTCGAGGGCTTCAAGTGGCGCCGGCTGTTCTGGGCGATGAACGCCTCCCCCGTCAGCCCGCAGCAGATCGCCACCGGCATGGTGATCGCGGTGATCGGCCGGATGGCGTTCGTCGCGGTCGCCTACGGCGTGCTCGTCGTGCTGTTCGGAGCGACCGGATCGGTGCTCGGCGCGCTGGTGACACCGTTCGTGGCGATCCTCGGCGGGCTGGCGTTCGGGCTCCCGCTGCTCGCCTACTCGGCATCGATCAAGAACGAGACCGGGCAGTTCGCCGTCGTCCAGCGGTTCATCTTCACACCACTGTTCCTGTTCTCCGGAACCTTCTACCCGCTGGCCACGCTGCCGATCTGGTTGCAGCCGATCGGCTGGGTGTCGCCGTTGTGGCACGCGGCCGAGGTCGGCCGGACGCTGTCGTACGGGTCGCCGCCGGGCGCCTGGCCGGTGTGGGCGCACCTGCTCGTGCTGCTCGTGATGGCGGCCGTCGGGTGGGCCGTCGGGCGCCGGATCTTCGTCGCGAGGCTGCGATGAGCGCGGACGTGCGTCCCCCGGCGAGCGGTGAGGTGCGGGCCCGCCGTCGACGGCTCCCCTCCTCGATCGGTGCGCTGTACGCGGGCAATGCGGGGGCCGTGCTCGGCCGCGCGCTGCTCGCGACCCGCAGCTCGACCTGGATGGTGGTGCTCTCCGGGTTCTTCGAGCCCGTGTTCTACCTGCTCGCGATGGGGTACGGCCTGGGCACCTACATCGGCGACGTCGAGGTGGCCCCCGGGCACACCGTCCCGTACGCCGCGTACATCGCCCCGGCCCTGCTCGCGGTCTCCGCCATGAACGGGGCGGTGTACGACTCGACCTGGAACGTCTTCTTCAAGATGCACTTCGGCAAGCTCTACCAGGCGATGCTCGCGACCTCGATCGGACCGCTCGACGTCGCGCTCGGCGAGATCGGGTACGCGCTGCTGCGCGGAGCCGTCTACGGCGTCGGGTTCCTCACCGTCATGCAGGTGATGGGGCTGAACCTGTCCTGGACGGCAGTGCTCGCACTGCCCGCGCTGGTGCTCGTGGCGTTCGCCTTCGCCAGCGTCGGGATGGCGATCACCAGCTACATGTCGACGTTCCAGCAGATGGACTGGATCAACTTCGTGATGCTGCCGATGTTCCTGTTCTCGGCGACGTTCTACCCGCTGTCGGTGTACCCCGAGGCGATCCAGCACGTGATCATGGCGCTGCCGCTGTGGCATGCGGTCGAGCTGGTGCGCGGACTCACGACCGGGGCGCCCGGCTCGGCGCCGTGGGGGCACGTCGCCTACTTCGCGGTGATGATCGCATTCGGGATCACGTTCACGACCCGGCGGCTGCGGGCTCTGTTCCTGCGCTGAGGGTTCGGGTCGGTCGGCGCCGCACCGGGCGACCGCTCGATGATGACGCACGAACGGGGCCGGTTCGCCGGCTGGCGAACCGGCCCCGTTCGGCAGGGCGTGGGGCCGATCGATCAGGCGGGTGACGAACCCTCCGGGTCGGCCGGCGCATCCTCCGCGGCCGTGGCGGCCTCCTCGGTGGCCGGCGGTTCGACCTCGGTCGCCTTCGCCCGCCGGGAGACCTTCTTGGCGGACTCGGTTGCGACGTCCTTGGCCTCGGTGATCTTCTCCTCGAGCTCCTCGCGGGCCTCGGCCAGCTTCTCGGTCGCCTTGCGGGTCGCCTCGCGGCTCTTGGCCACGGCGGTCCCGGCGACCTCACCCACGGCGTCTGCGGCATCACCCAGACCGGTGTGCGTGGTGGTCCCGCCGAGGGTGTCGGACGGCTCCCACGGCTCGGCCCACGGGTCGACGCTCGACCGCTGGCGCACCCAGGCGGCTCCGGCGGCCGCCGCACCGGCGACCAGCGCGACCGTGAGGAACACGGTCCGGCCCGTGTGCGAACGACCGGCCTTCTCGACGGCGGCCTCGGCGACGGCGTCGGCCGCCTTGGTGGCCCGCTCGGCGGCCGCGTCGGTGACCTCCGTGGTCGCGGCGGCGGCCCGCTCTGCGGCGGCGTTCACAGCCGCGACCAGCTTCGGGAGCAGCTCGTCGACGATCTTGTCGTGCGCCACGTCGACCGCGGGCGCCGCCTTCTCGGCGGCCTTCTCCACCTGGGGAGCGGCGGCCTTGACGCCCTCCGAGTACAGGTGCTCGATGCGCGGGGTCAGCCACTCGATGAACGCCTCGACGCGGGGGGTGGTCCACTCCTTGGCGACCAGCGCGGCCTCACCGGCCTTGGCGGCGGCCACCTTGGCGCTCTCGGAGGCGTGCGCGGCGGCCAGCCCGGCCGAGTCCTTGACCTCGACAGCCTTCGCGGCCAGCTCGGCCGCATGCTCCTTG
>JAHIJU010000001.1 GCA_018898235.1 Actinomycetota bacterium
CCGGACGACCAACGACGTCCAGCAGGTCCAGATGGTGGTGTTCATGACCGCGGTGTTCGCGGTCATGGCGCCGATCATGCTCGTCGGCGGGGCCGTGATGGCCATGCGCGAGGACCTCAAGCTGTCCGGGGTGCTCGTCGTGGTGATCCCGGTGCTGGGCCTGGTCGTCGGGCTCATCGTGTCCCGGATGGTGCCCTACTTCCGGCAGATGCAGGCCCGGATCGACAAGGTGAACGGGGTCATGCGCGAGCAGATCGCCGGGATGCGCGTGGTGCGCGCCTTCGTGCGGGAGCGTCGCGAGTCGGAGCGCTTCGGCGCCGCCAACAACGACCTGTACGCCGCCTCGCTGGCCACCGGTCGGCTGATGGCGCTCATGTTCCCCGCGCTCATGCTCGTGATGAACCTCACGACGGTGGCCATCATGTGGTTCGGCGGGCACCGGATCGACGCCGGCGGGATGCAGGTCGGCCAGCTCACGGCGTTCATCACCTACGCCATGTACATCCTCATGGCCGTGATGATGTCCTCGATGATGTTCGTGATGGTCCCGCGGGCCATGGTCTCCGCAGGCCGGATCGGCGAGGTGCTCGACACCAGCACGAGCGTGCTGCCGCCCGCCCACCCGGTCCGGCTGCCCGCCGGTGCCAACGGCCACCTGCAGCTGAAGGGTGTCTCCTTCTCCTACCCCGGCGCCGAGGACCCCGTCCTGCGTTCCGTCGACCTGGAGGCGCTGCCGGGGCGCACCACCGCGATCATCGGCGCCACCGGCTCGGGCAAGACGACCCTGCTCAGTCTGATCCCGCGGCTGTTCGACGCCACCGCCGGTGCCGTGCTGCTCGACGGGGTCGACGTGCGTGAGCTGGACCCGGAGCAGCTGTGGAACCGGATCGGCCTCGTGCCGCAGAAGCCCTACCTGTTCTCCGGGACGGTCCGGTCCAACCTGCAGTACGGCAAGGAGGACGCCACGGACGACGAGCTGTGGCACGCGCTGGAGATCGCGCAGGCCAAGGGCTTCGTCGAGGCGCTCGACGAGGGCCTCGACGCGCCCGTCGCACAGGGTGGCACCAACGTGTCCGGCGGGCAGCGCCAGCGGCTCGCGATTGCGCGGGCCCTGGTCCGCAAACCGCTGCTCTACCTGTTCGACGACTCGTTCTCGGCGCTCGACTACGCCACCGACGCCCGGCTGCGGGCCGCGCTGGCACCCGAGACCGCCGATGCCACGGTGCTCATCGTGGCCCAGCGGGTCGCCACCATCCGGTACGCCGACCACATCGTCGTGCTGGACGACGGGCGGGTGGTTGCCGAGGGCACCCACACCGAGCTGATGGAGAGCTCGCAGACCTACCAGGAGATCGTCTACTCCCAGCTGAGCGCGTCGGAGGCCCAGGCATGAGCACGCAGGACAAAGCACCCGCGCGTCCGGCGGGCCGCGGCCCCATGGGCGGCGGCCCGATGGGCGGGATGGGGATGCCGGCCGCCAAGTCGATGGACTTCAAGGGGTCGGGCAAGCGCCTGCTGCGCACCCTGGCGCCCGAGCGGGTGCGGCTGAGCGCGATCGCCGTGCTGTCGATCATCTCGGTGACCGCGGCCGTCGTGGCGCCCAAGCTCATCGGCAACGCGACCAACGTCATCTTCGAGGGCATCGTCGGCGCCATGCTCGGGGCCCGCGGCATCCCGGCCGGCACGTCCGTCGACCAGGTCATCGCCGGGCTGCGGGCGCAGGGGCAGGGTTCGATCGCCGACATGCTCGCCGCGATGGACAACGTCGTGGTCGGGCAGGGCATCGACTTCGACCGGCTCGGCTCGGTCCTGCTGGTCGTGATCGCCGTCTACGCGGCGTCGTTCCTCGCCGGCTGGTTCGCGGGTCGCCTGACCGCGACCGTCGTGCAGAACACCGCGCGCACGCTGCGCAACGACGTCGAGGCCAAGCTGTCCCGGCTGCCGCTGAAGTACGTCGACGGGAACTCGCGCGGCGACCTGCTGTCCCGCGTGACGAACGACATCGACAACATCGCCCAGTCCATGCAGCAGACGTTGTCCCAGCTCATCACCTCGGTCCTCACCGTCGTGGGCGTGCTGGCCATGATGTTCTGGATCTCGCCGGTGCTGGCCCTCGTGGCGCTCGTGACGGTGCCGCTGTCGGCGGCCGTCGCCATGATGATCGGCAAGCGGTCGCAGCCCGAGTTCGTCCGGCAGTGGAAGCACACCGGTGAGGTCAACGGTCACATCGAGGAGATGTTCACCGGCCACGCGCTCGTCACCGTGTTCAACCGGCAGGCCGAGGCGCAGCGGGTGTTCGACGAGCGCAACGAGGCGATGTACGACGCCAGCTTCAAGGCGATGTTCATCTCCGGGGTCATGCAGCCGGCGATGGGGTTCATCGCGAACCTCAACTACCTCATCGTGGCGGTGTTCGGCGGGCTCAAGGTGGCCTCCGGCACGATGACGCTCGGCGACGTCCAGGCGTTCATCCAGTACTCGCGGCAGTTCACCCAGCCGATCACCCAGATCGCCTCGATGGCCAACCTGCTGCAGTCCGGGGTCGCATCGGCCGAGCGGGTGTTCGAGCTGCTCGACGCGCAGGAGCAGGAGGGTGACCCGGTGCCGGCCGCCGAGCTGGTGGTGCCGGTGCGCGGACGCGTGGCGTTCGAGGACGTGTCGTTCCGCTACGAGGCGGAGACGCCGCTCATCGACGACCTCGACCTGGTCGCCGAGCCCGGGCAGACCATCGCGATCGTCGGGCCCACGGGGGCGGGCAAGACCACGCTCGTCAACCTGCTCATGCGGTTCTACGAGATCGACTCCGGCGCGATCACGCTGGACGGGGTCGACACCCGGACGCTGACCCGGGACGCCCTGCGCTCGCAGATCGGCATGGTGCTGCAGGACACCTGGCTGTACTCGGGGACCATCGCCGACAACATCGCCTACGGCGTCGACGGGGCGAGTCGCGAGCAGGTGGTCGAGGCGGCGAAGGCCACCCACGTCGACCGGTTCGTGCGCACCCTGCCCGACGGCTACGACACGGTGATCGACGACGAGGGTGGCACGGTCTCGGCGGGGGAGAAGCAGCTGCTCACCATCGCCCGGGCCTTCCTGGCCGACCGCGCGATCCTGGTGCTGGACGAGGCGACGTCCTCGGTCGACACCCGGACCGAGGTGCTCGTGCAGAACGCCATGAACGCGCTGCGCAAGGGGCGCACCTCGTTCGTCATCGCGCACCGGTTGTCGACGATCCGCGACGCCGACGTGATCCTGGTGATGGAGCACGGACAGATCGTCGAGCAGGGGTCGCACGACGACCTGCTGGCGGTCGACGGCGCGTACTCCCGGCTCTACCAGAGCCAGTTCGCCTCGGCCGCGGCCGAGATCGACTGACCCGGCGGAACCGCGTCGTCCCACCGGGACGAATCGATTCGAGGCTGGCACCCGAGGGGCCTTAGGCTGCTCGGGTGCCAGCCTCTTCCGCGCCGCAGGCGACCCCGCGCGTGCGTCGCGACTCCTACACCGTCGGGCTCTACACCGTCTTCATCGCGTGGGGCTGGCTGCTCTACTCGTTCAACCCGAGCGTGTCGCTGCTCGCCGAGGAGCAGCACGTGTCCGGGGCCCTCGCCGGCCTGCACGGCACCGCGATGGCGGCCGGGTCGTTGCTCGCCGGCTGGGTCGCACCGAAGCTGGTCGCCCGCACCGGGCGGCCCCGGGCCCTCGTGGGCGAGGCGCTGCTCATGCTCGTCGGGGTGGTCGCGCTGCTGACCGGCCCGGGCATCGCCTGGACGCTGAGCGCCATGCTCGTGCTCTCGGTCGGCGGGGTCGCGATGATGTCGACGGCCACCGTCGGGCTGGCCCGGCACCAGCCGCTCGCCGCCTCCGCCGTGCTGTCGGAGGCGAACGGGGTCGGCTCCGGCGTCGGGCTGCTCGCCCCGCTCGCGGTGGGCGTGGTCGTCGGGCTCGGCTGGGGCTGGCGTCCGGCCGTCGTGGTGGTCGTGCTCATCCTGCTCGGCGTCGCAGCCATCGCCTGGCGCACCCGCGACGGCGAGGAGAACGCCGTCCCCATCGTCGCCTCCCGCGACAAGCTGCCCATGTCCACCGGGATCTGGTTCCTCGTCGCGCTCGTGGCCGGCATCTCGCTCGAGTTCGCCACGACCTTCTGGTCCACCGCCCTCGTGCGGGAGCAGACCGGCGCCTCGGCCGGGATCGCGACGGCCACCACGGCCGGTCTGCTGCTGGGGATGACCACCGCCCGCCTCGTGCTGGGCCCGGTCGCGCCGCGGTTCGGCCCGGCCCGCATGCTCGCGATCGCGTTCGTCGTGGCGGTGGTCGGCTGGGCCGTGCTGTGGACGGCCAGCGTCACGGCCGTGGCCGTGGCGGGGCTCGTGGTCCTGGGCGCGGGGATCGGGCTCACCGCGCCGCTGTCCCAGTCCATGGTGCTGGCCGCCGCCGGTGACCACCAGGACAAGGCGCAGGGGCGGTCGTCGGTCGCCTCGGGCCTGGCCGTCGGGATCGCGCCGTTCGTGCTCGGTGCCCTCGCCGACCAGGTCGGCACCCATGGGGCGTTCGTGCTGGTCCCCGTGCTGGGGGTGCTCGGCGTGGTGGCCTCGATCGCCGGTGGCGCGGTGGCGGCGCATCGGGTCGCAGTACCGGCCGTGGACTGAGCCGATCCCTCCGGCTGGCAGGATCGAGACCGTGCCCGGGTTCGAACGTGTGACGATCACCGACCCCGCCGACCCCCGACTCATCGACTACGTGTCGCTGACCGATGTGGCGCTGCGGACGCGGATCGAACCGGCCGGCGGCCTCTACATCGCCGAGAGCTCTACCGTGCTGGGCCGGGCGCTGGCCGCCGGGCACCGGCCGCGGTCGGTGCTGTGCGCACCGCGCTGGCTGCCCGACGTCGAGGCGATGCTCGCGGCTGTGCCGGTCGGCCCGGGGCCGGTGCCCGTCTACGTGGCCGACGAAGCCGTGCTCGAGGCGATCACCGGTTTCCACGTGCACCGCGGTGCACTGGCCGCGATGCACCGCCCCCCGTTGCCGACCCTCGACGAGGTGCTGGCCGGTGCCCGACGGGTGGCCGTGCTCGACGGGCTGGTGGACCACACCAACGTCGGTGCCGCCCTTCGGGCCTGCGCGGCGTTCGGGATGGACGGGGTGCTCATCACGCCGACCTGCGCCGACCCGCTGTACCGGCGGGCGGTGCGGGTGTCGATGGGCACGGTGTTCCAGGTGCCGTGGACCCGGATCGACCCGTGGCCGGCCGGTGTCGAGCTGCTGCGCGAGCGCGGGTTCGTCATCGCGGCCATGGCACTGTCGCCGACGGCGATCACGCTCGACGAGCTGGCCGCGGACCTGCCGGACCGGCTGGCCCTGGTGCTGGGCTCGGAGGGGCCCGGGTTGTCGCAGGCCACCCTGGACGCCTGTGACCTGGTGGTACGGATCCCGATGGCCCACCAGGTCGACTCGCTCAACGTGGCCTCGGCCGCCGCGGTCGCCTTCTGGGCGACCCGCTGAACCCTTCCGTGCGGCCCGCCGGGCCTGGTCTCAGCCGATCGCGAGGCCGTCGACCACCTGCACCCCGGGCGCAGCGGCCAGCAGCGAGCCGGGCAGCCCGATCTTCGACCGGCGCAGCCCGGAGCCGATGACGACCAGCGCCTCGTCGTCCACCCGGGAGTCGACCAGCACCCGGAACTGGGCGGGCAGGCCGAGCGGGGTGATCCCGCCGTACTCCATCCCGGACTCGTCGACCGCCCGGTCGGTGGCCAGGAACGAGGCCTTGCGCACGTCGAGCAGCCGCTTGACCGTCGCGTTGACGTCGGCGCGCGTGGTGGCCCGCACCGCGGCGGCGGCCAGGCGTTCCTGCCCGTCACGGCGACCGGCGACCAGGACGCAGTTGACGCTCGCACCCGGGTCCAGGTCGAACGCCGCCGTGAGGGTGGCGGTGTCCGCCAGCTCGGGGTCGATCGCGGCGACGAGCACCCGGGTGGCCACCTCGGGCGACACGGCGGCCCAGGCCGTCAGTGCCGCGAGCGTGCCGGGCGCCAGCAGCTCGGGGTGATCGAGCGCGGGGACCCAGTCCAACGCACTCATCGGGAGTAGGTACCCACGATCACGGCCCGGGCGATCGTGTGGCCGACGAGGGCGGTGTTGGCAGCCCCCGGCAGGGTGTCCGGTTCGAGGCCGAGCGCCGCGACGTCGAGGGCGTGCACGGCGAAGAAGTACCGGTGCTCCTGGTCGCCGCCGGGCGGGGCTGCACCGACGTACCCGGGCACACCGTCGTCGCCCAGCAGGCTGAGAGCGGGGGTGGGCAGCGGCTGACCGGCTGCGCCTGCGCCGGCGGCCAGCGCGGTCACGGTGACCGGCAGGTCGACGACGGTCCAGTGCCACCAGCCGGACGGGCCCGGGGCGTCCGGGTCGAAGCAGGTGACGGCGAAGGAACGGGTCTGGTCGGGGAAGCCGGACCAGGTCAGGTGCGGCGACACGTTGTGCCCGCGCGGGGTGTTCGTCGCCTCGTCGGGCAGACGGGCACCGCCGGTGAACGTGTCGGAGCGGACCTCGAACTCCGGGACGACGGGGAGCAGGGCGTACGGGTCGGGCGCTTGGGGTCGGTCCAGCGACGTCACGATCTCTCCTCGAGGGGTCCTGGGCGGGGGTTCCATCATCTCGCGCGCGGAGCATCGGCGCGCAGCTGCGCACGGCCTGTCGGGGTGTCGGTGTGCGCTGCTAGCATCGAACGCATGTTCGAACCGTGAGAGGCGTCTCGGCAGGCGGCGGTGCAGGGGCGCAGCGGGGTGGCGCAGGCGGACAGCGCGCGGACAGGACATGTGTCGTGGGAGGTGTGATGACGGTGACGGCGGACAGCCGGGCGGCCCGTGCCCGTGCGGCACTGGCCCTGGCCGAGGCGCGCACCGGTGCACGCCGGGTCGACCTCACCCCGCCGGAGCAGTCGGGGGTGCGTGCGGTCAGTCTGCTCACCCAGGAACGTCCCCCGATGCCGGTGCCGCCCTCGCTCGCCGCGCTGCTGCCCGAAGGGTTGCGCCGAGGTGCGGTGACCGCGGTGCTCGGCTCGAGCGCCCTGCTGCTGGGGCTGGTCGC
>JAHIJU010000111.1 GCA_018898235.1 Actinomycetota bacterium
ACGGCACGTTGGCGACCACCCGCTGGCTGGTCGCGATCCTGGAGAACCACCAGCAGGCCGACGGGTCGGTGACGGTCCCCGTCGGGCTGCGGCCCTACCTCGGCGGCCTCGAGGTCATCGAACCGGTGGCCCGGCCGTGACCGGCCGCGCGCGGCTCGTCGCGCTCGACGTCGACGGCACGCTCATGAGCTACGACGGCGTCATCTCGCCGGAGGTTCACGAGGCCGTGCGTGCGCTGGTCGACTCAGGGGTGCACGTGGTGCTGGCCACCGGCCGCTCGGTCGCCGGGATGATGCCGGTCGCGGCGCGGCTCGGGCTGACGGACGGCTGGGCCGTGTGCTCCAACGGTGCGGTCACCGTGCGCCTCGACCCCGAGCTGGACGACGGGTACGAGCTGGTCGAGGTCATCACCTTCGACCCCGGTCCCGCGCTGCGGGCGTTGGCCGCCGAGGTGCCGGATGCGCTCATCGCGGTCGAGCGCCTCGGCGTCGGCTTCCTGGTCAGCGCCCACTTCCCGCTCGGTGAGCTGAACGGCGAGTTCACGGTCGCCTCCTTCGAGGAGCTCGTGGCAGCCCCCGCCACCCGCGTCGTGCTGCGCTCCCCGGGCAGCACGCCCGAGGAGTTCCACGAGATCGTCGAACGCGTCGGCCTGCACGAGGTCAGCTACTCGGTGGGCTGGAGCGCCTGGCTCGATCTGACCCCCGGTGGCGTGTCCAAGGCCTCGGCGCTGGAGGACGTGCGCCGCCGGCTCGGCGTCGAACCGTTCGCCACGGCCGCCGTCGGGGACGGCGGGAACGACACCGAGATGCTGCGCTGGGCCGCCCGCGGGGTGGCGATGGGTCACGCCCAGGACTCCGTGCGCGCCGCGGCCGACGAGGTCACCGGCACGATCGAGGACGACGGCGTCCTGTCCGTGCTGCGCTCGCTGCTCCCTCGGTGACGGCGGACCCGACGCCCGGGGGCCCGGCGTCGGGTGCAGCCGAGGCCGGGTCGGCGGGTGCGCCAGCCGTCCGGTCGGGGCGCGCGGCGGGTGTGACCGGACGCATCCCGGCGCCGGCACTGTTCGCCGTCTCCGGCGTCACGCAGTACGCGGGAGCCGCCGTCGCCGTCGGTCTGTTCGACGTGGTCGCCGCGCCCGTCGTCGCCTGGTTGCGGATCGCCGTCGCGGCGCTCGTGCTGCTGATCTGGCAGCGGCCGTGGCGCAGCCGCTGGGACCGTCGTCGCCTGCTCACCACGGGCGCCTTCGGTGTGGTGCTCGCCGCCATGAACGTCTCGTTCTACGTCGCGATCGCGCACCTGCCGCTCGGCACCGCGGTCGCCGTCGAGTTCATCGGACCGGTCGCCGTCGCCGCCGTCACCGGTCGCACCGCACGGGAGCGCTGGGCGATCGTGGTGGCCTTCACCGGGGTGGTGCTGCTCGCCGGGATCAGCCTGCGGCTGGGATCGGGTGCCGTCACCGGGCTGGTGGCGATCTTCGTGGCCGCCGGCTTCTGGGCGGGGTACATCGTGCTCGGCCGGCGGGTGGCCCGTGCGGTCCCGAGGCCGGCCGCAGCGCACGGCCCGGCGGCGGCCGGCGGGGCGCTGCCCGATGCACCGGCGCCGCAGGTCGACGCCCAGGCCGGGGGTGGGCTCGTCGGCCTGGCGCTCGCGATGGGCATCGGGGCCGTGGTCTTCGCACCGCTGGCCGCCGGGGCCGGGGCGGTGCTGCGCGACTGGCGCCTGGCGGCAGCCGTCGTCGCCGTCGCCGTGCTGTCCTCGGTCGTGCCCTACGGCGTGGAGCAGGTCGTGATGCGTCGGGTGAGCGCCGCGACCTTCGCCGTCCTGCTGGCGATCCTGCCGGCGTCGGCCGCCGTGGTCGGCGCCGTCATGCTGCACCAGTGGCCGCACGGTCTGGAGATCCTCGGCCTGGCCCTGGTGACCGGCGCCATCGTGCTCACCGCCCCGCCCCGGCGCCCGACGACCTGAGAACGGTCGCAGCGGCCGCCCGTCGCTACAGGTACTGCCCGGGCGCGTGTCGCGGGTCGTCCTCGCCGGCGCCGTCCGGGCCCGCCGCGAGCCCGGGGATCCCGCCCGGCGGCAGACCGCGCCGCATCTGCACGAGCTGGCTCTGCGCAGCCATCTGCTGGGCGACCAGGGCGGTCTGGATGCCGTGGAACAGGCCCTCCAACCAGCCGACCAGCTGGGCCTGGGCGATGCGCAGCTCGGCGTCGGTGGGGGTCTCGTCGCCGAGCGGCAGGGTCAGCCGGTGCAGCTCGGCGGCCAGCTCGGGGGACAGCCCGTCCTCCAGCTCGGCCAGCGAGCGTTCGTGGATCTCGGCGAGCCGGGTCCGGGCGGCGTCGTCGAGCGGGGCGGCCCGTACCTCGTCGAGCAGCTGCTTGACCATCGTGCCGATCCGCATCACCTTCGCCGGCTGCCCGACGAGGGCGCGCACGTCCTCCCCGTCGTCCGGTGCGGGGGCGGGGGGCGGGTCCGGAAGCGCGATCGGACGGTCGGCGTCCTGGTCGGAGGTCATGACGCCATCATCCGCCCCGCCCACCCGGGGCGCAGGGGCCCCCGGGCCACCGACGCGAGGTGCGCACCGCCCTACGGCACCAGCACGAGCTTGCCGAACACCTCACCCGAATCGAGCAGCGTGTGCGCCGCGCCCGCCTGCGCCAGCGGCAGCCGCGCGTGCACGACGGGCCGGATGCGCCCGTCGGCGACCATCGGCCACAGCCGTTCGCGGACGTCGGTCATGATCGCGGCCTTCTGGTGCGCCGGACGGGAGCGCAGTGCGGTGGCCAGCACCGACGCCCGTCGGGCCAGCAGCAGGCCCAGGTCGAGGGTGCCGCGGGCCCCCTGCTGGAGCCCGAGCACGACGAGTCGTCCGTCGTCCGCCAGCATCGCGAGGTTGTCGGCCAGCCCACCGGCCCCGAGCACGTCGAGCAGCACGTCGACGCCGTGGCCGTCCGTGGCGCGTCGCACCTGGGCCACCAGGTCGTCGGACCGGTGGTCCAGGACCACGTCGGCACCGAGGTCGCGCACCCGCCGGACCCGGGCGGGACCGCCGGCCGTGCTGAGCACGCGGTGCCCCAGGGCGTGCACGAGCTGCACGCCGATCGACCCCACGCCGCCCGAGCCGCCGCGGATCAGCACGTTCTCCCCCTCGGCCAGGTGCGCCGCGACCAGGTTGCTCGCGATGGTCGCGACCGCCTCCGGCAGTCCGGCGGCGTCCACGAGGTCCACGCCGCGCGGCACGGGCAGCACCAGCTCGGCGCCGACGACGACCCGTTCGGCGTAACCGCCGCCGGCGAGCAGTGCGCAGACCTCGTCGCCGACGGACCACTGCGGGGCGGTCCCGGCGACGGACGCCGCAGGACCGGGGGCACCCACCCGGGTGACGACGCCGCTGACCTCCAGGCCGGGCCAGGGTGGCGCACCCGGCGGCGGCGGGTACAGCCCGGACCGTTGCATCAGGTCGGCCCGGTTGACGCCCGCGCCTGCGACCTCGATCTGCACCTGACCCGGACCCGGCTGCGGTTCGGGGGCTTCGACCACGTGCAGCACGTGCGGTCCGCCCGGTTCGGTGATCTCGACGACGCGCATCCGCGCGAGGTTAGCCCACCGCGCTGCGCCGTCCGGGTGATCGGGAGCGCGTGGCCCGGTTCGTGGCAGGAGGCCCGCCGGAGTCGTCACGCCTGTGGGACGATCGCGGCACAATGGAGTGATGCCCTAATGCGGGTGCGGACCTGAGCCGATGAGGTCCGCACGGGGACTGACGGACGATGCTCTACGGCGGGCCGGGCGTGCAGCACAGCGACGACCGGGTCCGTTCGGACGAGAGGAACGACATGCTGCGACGGCTCAACGTCAGCACCAAGGTGAGGGCGGTTCTTGCCGTTCCCATGGTGGTGCTGCTCGTCGCGGGCGTCCTCGTGACCTGGACGGCCTACCAGAACCTGCGCTACGCGCGGACCAACAGCGCTGTCGTGACGACACTGCAGGCCGCCGAGGGGCTGTCCCCGGTGCTGCGCGCCGAGCAGGCAGCCTCCCAGGGCACCGTCGACGCGGCGGCGCTCACCAAGGCGCGTGCCGCGACGGATGCGCGGGTCGAGCGCATCCAGACCGCTGCGGCCGACGTGGAGCCGAGCCAGCTCAGCGCCCAGGCCAGCACCGACCTCGCAGCGTTGCAGGGTGCGCTCACCACGACGTTGGCCTCAGCCCGGGCCCAGGTCGACAACGCGACCGGTCTGGTCGCCAGCAGCTACGCCTCGATCCTGACCGCCCAGCGCGCCCTCGTCTCCGACTACTCCAACGGTCTGCTCGACCGGGACCTGGCGACGACGATCGCGGTCCAGGCCTCGGTCCTGGCCTACGCGTCGGCCGTGGTGGCCGAGGAGCAGGCCGGTCTGGCGGTGCTCGGGGCGCCCGGCAACCTCGTGGCCGTCGACAGCTACGTGTCCGCGCAGGCCGCGACGGACGTCGCCCGCAAGGCCGCCGGCGGTGCCATCGACAGCCTGGGTCTCAAGGACGCCGCACTGGTCGGCGCCGAGGGTGCGACCGCCAAGATGCGGTCCGACCTGGCGAACGGCGACCCGAAGGTCACCGCGACGATCACCACGCAGGCGTGGACCTCGGCCATCGGCACGCAGCTCGACGCGGCCGGCGTCGCCGAGACCGCGGTGCTCGCCCGGGCGGCCACCCAGGCCCAGGAGGCCGAGCGCGCGGCCCTGGTGCAGCTCATCGTCACGTTCGCCGCGATGCTCGTCGTCGCGGTCGCGTCCTGGGTGCTGGCGAACCTGGTCGCCCGGTCGATCGTGCGCCCGCTGCGTCGCCTGACGGAGACCGCGGGCGAGGTCCGTCAGCAGCTCCCGAGACTGGTCGAGCAGGTCGCGGTCCCGGGTGAGGGGCCCAACATCGAGCTGCCGCGGATCCTCGTCGAGTCCGACGACGAGATCGGGCGGCTGGCCGCGGCGTTCAACGACGTCAACGCCACGACCATCCAGGTCGCCCAGGAGCAGGCGGCGCTGCGCGGGTCGATCGCCGAGATGTTCGTCAACGTCGCGCGCCGCGACCAGGTGCTGCTCAACCGTCAGCTGGCGTTCGTCGACTCCCTCGAACGCTCGGAGGAAGACCCGACGGTCCTGGCGAACCTCTTCCACCTCGACCACCTGGCGACGCGGATGCGCCGCAACGCCGAGTCGCTCCTGGTCCTCGCCGGCATCGACTCCGGCCGGCGGCTGCGTGAGTCCATGCCGCTGTCGGACGTGATCCGGACCGCGTCGTCCGAGATCGAGCAGTACGACCGGGTCGAGCTCGACCTCAACGTCGACCCGCTCATGCTCGGCTTCAACGCGCTGCCCGCCGCGCACATGCTGGCCGAGCTGCTGGAGAACGCGTCGGTGTTCTCCGAGCCGGACACGCCTGTCGAGGTGTCCACCGGGATGGAGGGGCAGTTCGTCACGGTCACGGTGCTCGACCACGGCATCGGGATGACCGAGGCCGAGATGGCCGCGGTCAACGAGAAGCTCGCGTTCACCTCGCCCGCCGACTCGCTCGGCGCGCAGCGCCTGGGCCTGTTCGTCGTGGCCCGCCTCGCGAGCCGGCTGGGTGCCCAGGTCTCGATGCGGCAGGCCTCGGGTGGCACGGGCACCGCGACCCTGGTGCGCTTCCCGATCGCGCTGTTCTCCGGTCTGGAGCCCGAGGCGATGCCGCCGGCCCGGCCGCAGCGCGCGCAGGAGCAGACCGTCGTCGCGACCCCGCCGCTGTCGGCCGACCTGGAGGCGGCGCTCGCCGCCCAGGAGGTGCCGCAGGTCCGGGCGGTCGACCTGACGGCGCTGACCGAGGGGTCGACCGAGCAGGGACTGCCGCGCCGTCGCCAGGGACTGGTCCCGGACGACCTGGACTCGAGCTCGTTCGTGCTTCCCGAGGCGATCACCCCGGTCGACCTGCCGACCGACCTGCAGGCCACGAACGCCGGCTGGACGCCCATGATCGTCAGCTCCGAGACGGCCGGCCTGCCGTCCCGCCGCCGCGACGGCGAACCCGAGGCGGTCGACGTGCCGCTGCTGGACCTCACGCCCGCCAAGCCGGTGGACCCCGAGGACCGTCGCGGCCTGTTCACCGGGTTCCGTGGCTGGTCCCGGCAGCAGGACGACCAGGACCTCGTCGACGCGTCGGCCGCGGCCGAGGTCGAGACCGGCGCCGCGGCGGCGCCGGTCGCCGAGGACCGGGCACCCGCACCGGTCGCGGATCCGACGCCGACCCCGTCGCCGCTGGCCTCGCGGTCCCGGACGCGCAGCCGCCGTGGAGCGCACGCCGCGCCGAACCCCGCCGACGGCACCGAGGCTCCGTTCGGCTACACCCACAACGACGTCGCCGCCTGGCAGACGGGTCAGATCCCCGTGGTCTCGCCCGGGTCGCCCGACAGCGACTGGCCCAGCCCGGACTGGGACGCGGCGGACTGGAAGCCGGCTGGGCTGTTCGTCCACGACGACGGTGCTGACGGCCCGCTGGTCCCCGCGTTCGACCCCATCGCCCTCGAGCCCGAGGAGGACGAGACCCCGTACGTCCCCGTCCTCGAACCGGAGCCGTGGTCGGCGCAGCTCGGCGAACCCGCCGTCGACGGCTGGGTGGCCGATCCCGGGGCGCTGTCCTGGCCGGTCGAACCCGCGACGCCCGACGCGCCGGACTGGACCGCCGAACCGGCCGAGCCCGGGTGGCAGCCGGTCATGGACCTGTCCGATGCTCCCCTGACGGACGAACCGGCCGCCTCCACCTTCGAGGGCTGGACCACCCCGACCTGGACCGACAGTTCGGTGCAGCCTGACGAGCTGACGGCCTTCCCGCCGCCGGTCCCCGCCGTCAGCGAGGTGCCGACCCCGCCGCCGTTCGCCGGACCGGAGCCGGTCGAGCTCGCTGCGGCCCCGCAGCCCCAGCCCGCCACCGACCCGATCGGCCCCGCCTGGCCGTCGGTCGTCGGCCCCGGTGCGGCGGTCGCCGCCGCCGCAGCCGCTCCACGGGACGAGGCGCCCCGCGGCAAGAAGCGGTTCGGGCTCTTCGGACGCAAGCCCAAGCCCGAGGCATCGGCTGTGCCGACAGCGGCAGCCGCCCCGGAGGCCGAGCACCAGGCACCGGTGTGGGCGCCCACCGAGATCGTTCCGGCCCCGGCCGAACC
>JAHIJU010000112.1 GCA_018898235.1 Actinomycetota bacterium
CACGGCGTCCAGCTCGAACTCGAGCCAGTCACCCGGGTGCAGGTCGACCGCCAGCTCTTCCTGGGGAGTGTAGGGACGGCCGTCGTTCTGCTCGAACGGGTTGTCCGGGTGCGGCCCCTGACCGGCCCAGACGATGGCGACCGGTTCCTCGGCGCGCAGGACCGGATGTGCGTCGTCACGCGCCGCCCCGAACGAGGTACCGGCACCGCGGAAGCCGAAGCCCCAGGCGGGCAGCACGGCGGGCGCGCGGCCGAGGACGGCGCGCACGACGTCGGGCCGGTGCTCGGCCTCGTCGTACGGCAGGGCGGCGAGCAGATCCTCCAGCACCCGCCAGGCCTCGTCCGGTCCCAGCCGCGGTGTGCCGTCGGAGCTGGCGAGGAAGGCGTCCCAGCCGTCGGGGGCCGGGACCGAGACGGGCGAGGTGCGGGTGTCGACCTTCTTCCAGGTCCACAGGTTCCAGCCGATCTCGTGGCGTTCGTAGAGCCGGGCCGCGGTGTAGAGCCACTCGAGGGTGTTCTCCCCGCCCTCGCCCATGGAGAGCGGCAGGCCGAGCCGGTCGCGCAACCGCAGGAAGCGTTCGATCCCGGCCGTGTCGGGGGCCGACCAGTAGCGGTGGAACTGCACGCAGGAGTTGGGGTCCCACACCCGGTCGAAGATGTCGACGTTGGTCGCCCAGTGCGTGCCCTCGTAGACGAGCAGGTGGTCGGGGTCGACCCGGCGGATCGCGGCGGTGAGGTCCTGGTAGAGCTGCACGAGGTCGTCGGCGTAGGTGTGCTGACAGTCGTTGGGGAGCGGTTCGTTGAGCAGGTCGTAGCCGAGCACGGCCGGTTCGTGGGCGTACCGGGTCGCCAGGTCGGTCCACAGCCGCACCGTGAGCGCGCGGTACCGGGCGTCCATGAACAGCTCGGGCAGCCCGCGCGGCGAGTCGTCGATGTTGGTGCCGGTCTGCCCGCCGGGGGCGCCGTGCAGGTCGAGCAGCACCCGCAGACCCGCCTCGGCCGCCCAGCCGATGACCCGGTCGAGCAGCCGGTAGCCGGCCTCGATCGGTTCCCCCGCGTCGTCCTGGACGATGCGGGCGTTGATCGGCACGCGGACGTGGTCGAACCCCGCGGCGGCGATGGCGGCCACATCGGCGTGCGTGACGAAGGCATCCCGGTACCGGGGCCAGAACTCCTCGTTGCGCGCTTTCCCGACCAGCCGGGTCACGAGGGCCTCGATCTGCCGGGGCGACGAGGCGTGGTCGCCGAGCCGCCACATGTAGCCCTCGGGGAGCAGCCACCCGCCCAGCGCGACGCCCCGGAGCAGGAGCTCGCCGCTGCCGTCGGCCAACCGCCCGTCGCGGGCGTGCACGAAGGTGGCGGTCGGACTCGTCGAGCTGCTGGTCACATGCGTCTCCTGGTTCACCGGATCGTTCACTTCAGGCCCGAGAGCGCGAAGCCCTGCACGATGTGTCGCTGGAAGATGACGAACACGATGAGCACCGGGACCACCATGAGCGCCGCGGCCGCCATCTGCAGCGAGGGGTTGGTGGCGACCTGCTGGTTGAGCAGGGCGATACCGACGGACAGCGTGTAGAGGTTCTGATCGCTCGCGATGATCAGCGGCCACAGGAAGCTGTTCCACCCGGTGATGAAGGTGAGCACCACCTGGACGGCCAGGATCGGCCGGCTCATCGGCAGCACGATCCGTGCGAACACGCGTGCCTCACCGGCACCGTCGATCCGGGCGGCCTCGAGGATCTCGGTCGGGATCGTCGTCATGAACTGCCGGAACAGGAACACCCCGAAGGCGCTCACCAACGTCGGCAGCGCGATCCCGAGCAGGGTGTTCGTCAGCCCCAGCCCGTTGAGGATGAGGTAGGTCGGGATCATCGTGACCTGGACCGGGATCATCATGGTCGCCAGCACCAGGAAGAAGATCGCCTCCTTGCCGCGGAACTCGAACTTGGCGAACCCGTACCCGGCCATCGCCATGAGGACGAGCCCGATCATGCTGATGAGCACGACGGCCAGGGTGTTGACCAGGTACCGGCCGAAGTCGAGCTCGGAGAACAGCGTCCCGAAGTACTCCAGCGTCACGTGCTGCGGCAGCACGTGCGGGGGGTAGGCCACCGATTCGCTGCGGGGTTTGACCGAGGACAGGATCATCCAGGCGAACGGGAACGCGGTGGCCACCGCGCCGAGGGTGACGAGCACGCCGACGACGAGGGTGCTGCGCGCCGGGCGTCGCCGCGCGGTCGTGGGGACCGGGCGCCGGGTGGATACGGGGCGAGTGGGCACAGGTCGGGCGGGGACGGGGCGCGGGGCCTCAGAGGTCGACATCGGCCCTCCTGGTCCGCAGCTGCACGAGCGTGACCGCGGCGATGATGACGAAGAGGACCACGGACCCTGCCGAGGCGTACCCGAACCGGGCGCCGGAGAAGCCCTCCTGGAACAGGAACAGCGACACGCTGGTGGACGACCCCAGCGGCCCGCCCTTGGTGAGCACGAACGCCTCGTCGAAGAACTGCAACCAGGCGATGACGGTGGTCACGGTGACGAAGAAGATCGCGAACCGCAGCAGCGGCAGCACGATCGACCAGGTGGTCCGCAGCCGTGAGGCACCGTCGAGGGCGGCGGCCTCCAGGTACTCGCGCGGCACCCCCTGCAGCGCGGCCAGGAAGATGATGATGTTGAGCCCGGTGCCCCGCCAGATCGCGACCGCCGCCACCGAGACCTTGACCACCGCGGGGTTCGAGAGCCACTGCACGGGCGGCAGCCCGACCAGCGAGAGCAGGTAGTTGAACAGCCCGAACTGGCTGTTGTAGAGGTAGCCCCAGACCAGCGCGATCGCGACGATCCCGGTGATGGCGGGCAGGAAGTAGAACGAGCGCAGCGCCCGGAAGAACCGGCTGTCGGTGTGGTTGAGCGCGAGGGCCGCCACCAGGGACAGCGCGACGACGGACGGCACCCCGAGCAGCACGTAGAACGCGGTGTTCCCCAGCGCCTGCCAGAACGAGGGGTCGGCGAACAGCGCCTGGTAGTTGGTGGTGCCGATGAAGGAGACCCGCGACAGATCGCCCAGACCGGCGGCGTCCATATCGGTCGCGCTCACCAGCAGGGCCACCAGGATCGGCAGCACGCCGAAGGCGATGAGCAGCAGGCTGGCGGGGCCGACCAGCAGGTACGGCGTGGCACGGGGTTTCATGGGGGTTCCTTCCAGGGCGTTCCGGCGGCGGCGCTCGCGGGGGGTGCGCCGCCGCCGGAACGGTCCGTGGGGCTCAGTTGACCGACTGGCCCTTGGTCGCGCTCTCGAGCGTGGCGAGGGCCGTGGCCTTGTCGGTCCCCTGCAGCGCGATCGAGTTGAGCGCGTCGAGCAGCGCCTTGCCCGTGCCACCGTCCCAGTTCGGGACCAGCGGCAGGATCTTGGCGCTCGCGAGGGACGCCGCGTAGACCTTGACCAGCTGGTCGGAGGTCAGGCTTGAGTCGGACAGCGCCTCGGTCACCGTCGGCAGGTCGCCGTTGATCGAGTACCAGGACAGCTGGGTGTCCTTCTGGGCGAGGAAGTCCAGCAGCTTCAGCGCGGCGTCCTTGTGCTCGGTCTTGCCCCAGACGCCGAGGTTCGATCCGGCGAGCAGGGCGGTGCTGGTGGTCGCCTCGGGGAGCTGGGCCACGGCCCACTTGCCGTCGAGGTCGGGGGCGGCCTCCTTGATGGCGGCGGCGAGGTACGGGCCGGAGACGACCATCGGCGTGCTGCCGGACACGAAGCCCTGGGTCTGGTCGAAGTCGGAGGCGGTCGGAACGGACCCGTCGGCGTACAGCCCGGTGTAGAGGTCGACGGCCTTGCCGAAGGCGTCGGTGCCGAAGTCGACAGCGCCGGACGAGTCGACGATGTCACCGCCGTACGCCCAGGTCATCTGCACGGGCAGGGCGCTGTCCCACTGCGGGATGTAGTAGCCGTACTGGCCGGTGCCGCGCCCGGCGAGCTTCTTGGCGTCGGTGCGCAGCTGGTCCCAGGTGGCCGGCGGCTGGCTGATGCCCGCGGCGGTCAGGATGTCGGAGCGGTAGAACAGGACCCGCGTGTCGGAGATCCACGGGACGGAGACGACCTTGCCGCCCACCGCGGTCGCGTCACCGGCGATCCCGGGCAGGAACCGGCTGGACGCCAGGTTCGGGTAGTCGGCGAGGGCCGCCTGGTCGAGGGTCATGAGGGCGCCGGTGTCGGCGAAGGTGCGCAGCTTGGACAGGCCGATCTGCAGCACGTCGGGCCCGTCGCCCGACGCCACGGCGGTGGTCATCTTCTGGTCGATGGAGTCCCAGGGGATCGCGACCGTCTTGACCTGGATCCCGGTGTCCTTGGTGAAGGGGGCGACCAGCTCGTCGAACTTCTTCGCGCTGTCGCCCATCACCCAGACGGTGACGGGGCCGCTGGCGGCGGCGCTCGAGCCCGACCCGCTCGAGGTGGTCGACGTGCAGCCTGCCAGGGCAAGGGCTGCGACGATCGCGGCGGGTACGAGAGCTCGCCGTCGGAGGTTGTACGTCATGGAGGTTCCCTTTCGCGTGGGTGCGCCGTTGCGCCACACCTGCGGGCGGCGAGTGTCTCCCGCCTGATCCGGAGGTGCATGCCGCGTCCCCGTATCCGCCCCGCTGACGGACGAGAGGTGCGCCATGCACTTAGTACACGCCTTAGCCTAAGGCTCGACGTAAGTGGACGCAAGCCCTCGTCCCGCGCGATCTCGTGCGGTGCGTGCCCGATCTGGCCCCTGGGAGTGTCGAGAGGCACGGGCCTAGTTGACAGTTCAACTTCTCTGGCCGACGATGGGGCCCGATCCCAAGGAGCTGTGATGACCGATGTCGTGATGGGGCTGGACACCTTCGGCGACCTCCCCACCCAGGACGACGGCACCCTCGTCAGCCACGCGCGTGCCATCCGCCAGGTGGTCGACGAGGCCGTGCTCGCCGACCAGGTGGGCGTCGACGTGATCGCCGTCGGGGAGCACCACCGCCCCGACTACTCGGTGTCCGCGCCCGACGTCGTGCTCGCCGGGATCGCCGGCCGCACCTCGCGCATCCGGCTGGCCTCGGGCGTCACCGTGCTCAGCTCCGACGACCCGGTGCGGGTATTCCAGCGCTTCGCCACCCTGGACGCCCTGTCGAACGGGCGGGCCGAGGTGATCCTCGGCCGCGGCTCGTTCACCGAGTCGTTCCCGCTGTTCGGCTACGACCTGGCCGACTACGAGGTGCTGTTCGAGGAGAAGCTCGAGCTGTTCACCCGCCTGCTCGCCGAGAAGCCGGTCACCTGGACGGGGTCCACGCGCGCTGCGCTGCACGAGGCCGACGTCTACCCCAAGACCGCGCACGGGCTGCGCACCTGGGTCGGCGTCGGCGGTTCCCCGCAGTCCGTCGTGCGCACCGCGAAGCACGGGCTGCCGCTCATGCTCGCCATCATCGGCGGCGAGCCCGACCGGTTCGCGCCCTACATCGACCTCTACCAGCGGGCCGCCGCCCAGCTCGGCACCA
>JAHIJU010000113.1 GCA_018898235.1 Actinomycetota bacterium
GGGGGGGGGAACAGGGACGTGTGGGCGGGTGTTGCTACGGTCCGGGCGGACCGCCTCCACAGCTTCGTGCAGCCGCGCCCCCGAGCAGACGCTCGCCACGGACCCCGCCCACGCGCATCCCGACCGCTCCGCGACGCCCCGCGTCCCAGCCCCACCGACACCGAGGACCACGATGGCCAGCTCCGACGCCGCGCCCGCCGCCAGCACCCGGGCACCGGGAGCGCCGACGCACCGCGAGATCCTCACGATCATCGGCGGCCTGATGATCGGGATGTTCCTCGCGGCGCTCGACCAGACCGTCGTCGCGACCTCGATCCGCACCATCGGCGACGATCTGCACGGGCTGTCGCTGCAGGCGTGGGTCACCACCGCCTACCTGCTGACCTCGACGATCAGCACGCCGCTGTACGGCAAGCTCTCGGACATCTACGGCCGCAAGCCGTTCTACCTGGGTGCGATCGGGCTGTTCGTCATCGGGTCCCTGCTGTCCGGCACCGCCGACTCGATGTACCAGCTCGCGCTCTGGCGCGGGGTCCAGGGCCTGGGCGCCGGCGGGCTCATGTCGCTGGCCATCACGATCCTCGGCGATCTGGTGGCCCCGCGCGAACGCGCCCGGTACCAGGCCTACTTCCTCGCGGTGTGGGGCACGTCCTCGGTGCTGGGCCCCGTGGTCGGCGGATTCTTCGCCGGGGCGGACCAGATCCTCGGCATCACGGGCTGGCGCTGGGTGTTCCTGATCAACGTGCCGCTCGGGCTGCTCGGGGTCGCGGTCATCGCCCGGGTGCTGCACCTGCCACCCCTGGCCCGGGTGCGCCACCGCATCGACTGGCCGGGTGCGCTCGCGCTCGTCGTCGGGCTGGTGCCGCTGCTGGTGGTGGCGGAGCAGGGGCGCACCTGGGGCTGGGGTTCGGGGCGGGCGCTGGCCAGCTACGCCGTGGGGCTGCTCGGTGTGGTCGCGTTCCTCATCATCGAACGCCGCGCCGGGGACGACGCGATCCTGCCGCTGCACATGTTCTCCGACCGGACCTTCGCGATCGGCGCCGGCGCCAACTTCGTGATCGGCGTCGGGATGTTCGGCGGCCTGGCCACGCTGCCCCTGTACCTGCAGATCGTGCGGGGGCTGACGCCCACGGAGGCCGGTCTGGCCCTCGTGCCGTTCACGCTCGGCATCATGGCCGCCTCGGTGTTCAGCGGGCAGATGATCTCCCGGACCGGTCGGTACAAGGTGTTCCCGGCGATCGGCACGGTGCTGATGGCTGCGGCGTCGCTGGCCTTCGCGCGGCTCGCGCTGAGCACGCCGTGGTGGGAGGTCTACACGGTCTCGATCGTCTTCGGCCTGGGGCTCGGGCTCGTCATGCAGCCGCTCGTGCTCGCCGTGCAGAACGCCGTCTCGGTGCGGTACATGGGCGTCGCCACCTCGTCGTCCCTGTTCTTCCGTCAGATGGGCGGGACGCTGGGCACGGCCGTGTTCCTGTCGATCCTGTTCTCCACCGTGGGGGACAAGATCGCCACCGCCGTCCGCGCAGCCCTCGGCACACCCTCGTTCCAGGCGGCCCTCACCGACCCCGCCGTGCTCGCGGACCCGGCGAACCAGGTGGTCCTCTCGGCGTTCAACGGTGGAGTTGTGCCCTCCCTCGACGACTCCTCGTTCCTGTCGGCCATCGACCCCCGACTCGCCGAACCGTTCCTCGTGGGGTTCGCTCAGTCCGTCGACCTCGTCATGCTGGTCGGCGGCCTGGTGATGCTCGGCGGCATCGCGCTCACGTGGCTCATGCCCGAGCTGCCTCTGCGGTCCGTCTCGGGCATCCAGGGCCGCCTCGACGAGGCCGAGCAGGCGACGCGAACCACCACGACCGACCGCACCGAGCCCGACCGGTGAGGGCCCGCAGCCCATCAGTTCAGGGAGTCACCCGGCTCTTCCCAGGTGCCTCACAGCCTGACCCCGGCAGTATCGGCGCCAGACCCGGGACCGCCGGGCACGACGACAGGAGAGCGCGATGACTGACAGCGACACCACGGTCACCAGCCCCAGCACCTTCGGCTGCTCACGGCGCCAGCTGCTCGTCGGCTCGGGGGTGGGGGTGCTCGGGGTCGCGAGCATGGGCGTGCTCGCGGCCTGCGGCTCGTCCAGCTCGGGCGGTAGCTCGGTCAGCGCCGCCGCCGACGGCTCGATCGCCAAGCTGGCCGACATCCCCGTCGGCGGCGCGCTGGCCGCGACCGGGACCGACGGCAAGCCGATTCTGCTCGTGCAGGCCACCGAGGGCACCGTGACGGCCGTCTCGGCGGTGTGCACCCATCAGGGCTGCACGGTGGCGGCCGGGACCGGCACGCTCACCTGCCCCTGCCACGGGTCGGTCTTCGCGCTCGACGGCTCGGTCACCAACGGCCCCGCCAGCACACCGCTGCCGTCGGTGGACGTGCACGTGAGCAACGGCACCGTGTTCCTCGGCAAGGCCTGACGATGACCGGCCGGGACGGGGGCGGGGTGCGCACCGCCTGGGGACTGCGGGTCGGGCTGGCGGCCGTGGTCGCCGTCTCGGCCGTCGCGCACCTGCAGCTGTGGTCCGACGGCATGCGCAACGTGGCGGTCGTCGGGCCGCTCTTCCTGCTGCAGGGTGCGGCCGGGCTGGTGCTCGCGGTGCTGCTGGTCGTGTGGCGCAGACCGTGGCCGCTGCTCGGTGCCGTGGGCTTCGGGGCCGCCACGCTGCTGGCCTTCGTCGTCGCGACCCTGCCGGCCGGTCTGTTCGGCGTGCACTCACGATGGAGCGGCGGCCCCGAGTGGGTGTCCGCGATCACCGAGGCGGCGTCCGTCCTGCTCGGGCTGCTCGCGCTGCGGGCCGAACGGCCGTCAGCGAGCCACCGGGCCTGACGGGCCGGGGTCCGGCGAACCCGGACCAGGCGACCGTTGGCCCGGTGAGCCCCGGCCCGACGGCTACGCCCCGAACGCGCTCTTCGCGGCCTCCCCGACCTTCACCCGCAGGTTCGTCGCCTGCTCGCGAGCGAGCGCGGTCGCCTGCTCCCGCGCCTCCTGCACGTACTCCTGCACCCGCGGGTCGTCCCACACGTCGAGCGCCCAGCTGCGCATCCGCTCGTACCGGGCGCGCCCGGACGCGGTACCGACCAGGTACCCGAGCCCAGCTCCGATGACGAACGCGGCCTTGGCCTTCACGGGACGAACCTCCTGGGTGGGGCAGCGGGCCTCCCAGCCTAGGCGAGCTGGGCGCCGACGGCCCGAGGCGCCCCAGCCCCGGGCAGCCCTACGCCGGACGGGTCCTGGGTGACCCGTCCGGCGCAGCGGTCCCGACCGGCAGCGGGACCTGGTCGGGCGACGGCCACCCCTCCGGGACCGCCGACCGACGTCTCAGACGGCCCGGCCCAGGGTGCGCACGCTCCAACCGGCGTCCCGCCACGTGGCCGCGTCGATCTTGCCGCGGGCGTCCACCAGGTGCGCAGCACCCACGAGGGCGGCCAGGCGCACCGGGTCGGCCTGCAGGAACTCGTCCCACTCGGTGAGCAGCAGCACCACGTCGGCCCCCTCGACGGCCTCCTCGGTGCTGGTCGCGTAGCCGAGGGTGGGGAACGTCGCCCGGGCGGTGTCCCCGGCCTGCGGGTCGAACACCAGCACCTGGGCGCCCCGCAGGTGCAGCGCGGCCGCGACGTTGAGCGCGGGTGAGTCGCGGACATCGTCGGTGTGCGGTTTGAACGCGGCACCCAGCACGGCGATCCGGCGGTTGAGCACCGACCCGTCGCAGGCCTGCGTCGCCATCGCGATGACGTGGTCGCGCTGGCCCATGTTGATCTCGTCGACCTGCTGCATGAGCCCGACGGCGCGGTGCGCACCCAGCTCCCCGGCCCGGTGCATGAGCGCCCGGATGTCCTTGGGCAGGCAGCCACCGCCGAAGCCCAGCCCGGCATCGAGGAACTGGCGTCCGATGCGCTTGTCGTGGCCGATGGCGTCGGCCAGCACCGTGACGTCGGCGCCGGCCGCCTCGCACACCCCGGCGATCGCGTTGATGAACGAGATCTTGGTGGCGAGGAAGGCGTTGGCGCTCACCTTCACCAGCTCGGCCGTCGGCAGGTCGGTCACGACCACGGGTGATCCCTCGGCGATCGGGGTGGCGTAGACCTCGCGCAGCACGGCCTCCGCCTGCGCCGAGACCCCGCCGAGCACGATCCGGTCGGGGTGCAGCGTGTCCTGCACGGCCTTGCCCTCCCGCAGGAACTCGGGATTCCAGACGAGCTCGACCCGGACCCCGGCCGGAGCCTCCCGCGCGACGATCTCCCGCAGCCGCGCTGCCGTCCCCACCGGGACGGTCGACTTGCCGACGATCACCGCGTCCCGCGTGAGGTTGCGGGCGACGGCGGTCGTCGCGGCCTCGACGTACGAGAGGTTGGCGGCGTGCCCGCTCTTGGACTGCGGCGTACCGACGCAGATGAAGTGGACGTCGCCGTCGGCCACCGCGGCCGCGACGTCGGTGGTGAACCGCAACCGGCCGCTGGCCAGGGAGTCCTCCAGCAGCTCGGGCAGCCCGGGCTCGTAGAACGGGACCTTCCCGTTGGCCAGGGCGGTGATCTTGGCGGGGTCGGTGTCGACGCCGACGACGTCGAAGCCGAGCTGGGCCATCGCCACAGCGTGCGTGGCCCCCAGGTAGCCGGTGCCCAGCACTGTGATGCGCAGGGCGCCGGTGCGGCGGTCGGACAGCGACTCGGGCAGGGTCTCGAGCTCGGTCTCAGGCATGGGGGCTCCTCAGGTCGTGCGGACGGGAGGTGGGACGTCGGGTGGGGCGGGAGGCGACGAGCAGCACGGTCGGCGCACGGGCGCGGCCGGTGGTCCAGGGCGCGTGGTCCGCGCCCTGGACGGTCAGCCGGAGACGGCCGGACTTCCCGAACCCGTCGGTGCGGGCGAGCCCGTGGGCTCCTCGCTCGGTTCGGCGGTCGCGGATCCGCCGTCCGTCGGGGTCGGCGACGGGGTCGGGGTCGGGGTGGCGGTGGCGGTCGGTGCCGGCGCGACCGTCGTGGCCTCCGGGGTCGGCGTGGGAGGCGGGGCGGCCGCCCGGGCCGCCGCCCGCTCGTCCGGCGTCCCGACGAACCCGGCGGCCGGGTTCGCGACGCCGTTCGAGAACGCCCTGAGCGAGTCAGCTCGGGACGCGATCCGCCAGTCGTTCGTCACCCGTTGCCCGCCGCTGATCGTCGTCACCGTCTGGTTGAACCAGGCGATCCCGATGATGTCGTCGTTCTCCGGTCTGGTGAGGGCGTCGAACAGGTCCGTGACCCAGGCCGGCTTGTTGTTGCCGATCTCGGACGCCCCGATCTCGGCCAGCAGGATCGGTTTGCCGGTGAACGACCGCAGCTGGGCCAACGACCGTCCGAACGTGTAGTCGAACGTCGGCGTCTGGTCCGCCTTGTAGGGCGGCCGGAAGTAGCCCGACAGGCCGACCCAGTCGACGTAGTCGTCGCCGGGGTACAGCGACCTCATGTACCAGGCCGAGTTCTTGGCCCACGAGGGCAGCGCGTTCACGATGTTGGGCGCCCAGATCCACACGACGTAGGCGTTGGCGCCCTCGGCCTCGAAGATGTCGTGCACGTGGCGCCACATCTTCGCGTAGTCGCCCTTGCCGTTCCCGTTGAGCGAGTTGCCGCCCCAGGCGCGCTCGCCCCAGGGGTACCAGGACCCGTTCATCTCGTGGTCGAGCCGGATGCCGAGCGGCAGCCCCAGCGCGACGACGTCCTTCGCGTACTGGTGCAGGTAGGCGTCGAAGTCACCGTTGATGATCTTGGGCAGCGAGTAGTCCGGGTCGACAGCCTGGTCGTTGGCCGCCGCGAGCGGACGCGACTCCCAGGTGAGCAGCGGCATCATGCCGCGCTGCCAGGCCCGGGTGACGGCGTCGGGACGGAACGGACCGTCCCAGCCCTGGAAGTAGCCGACCATCGTCGGCGACGTGCCGACCTTGGTCTTCACATCGTCGAACTCCGCCCAGTTGAACGGCGCCTGGGTGGTGTAGAGGCCGAACTGCCGCTGAGCCGGGGCCAGCAGGCTGGCCAGCGAGGGCGCTCCCGGCTTCGTGGCGGGCGCCGGTTCGGCGGGAGGCTGTGCCTGTGCGGAACCGGCCTGCGCCCTGGCGTTCGCGAGCTGGGCGGCGAGGTCGTCGCCACGCCCCTGCGCCGCCCCGAGCGCCCGTTCGCTCGCGGCCTTGGCCGCCGACCGCTGGGCCGCAGCTGCGCGTTGCGCCGCCGCGTCCGAGGACGAGGTCCCGCTCGACGCGTCGGCCTGAGCCTGCGAGGCCTCCTCGGCCTTGGCGGCAGCCTTGCGGGCGGCCTCGCGCTGGGCCGCCGCTGCGCGTTCAGACGCAGCCTTGGCCTGCGAGGACTTCAGGCCCGAGAGCTCGGTCTCGCGGGCGTCCAGGGAGTTGCGCAGCGCCTCGTTCTCCGAGAGCAGGGCGCGCTCCTGGGCACTCATCGGGTTCGACACGGTGGTCGGCACCCGCGGCGAGGCCCAGACCACGCCTGTGACGCCGAGCAGCGACAGCACCAGGACGAGCGCACCGACCTGAGGTCCGCGCCCGCCATGGCGAGCATGCAATGAGGTCCACCACGTCGGCTCAGACATAGAGCACCGCCATCGAGGCCATCAGCACGAGGCCGATCACGTACGGGACGCCGGCCAACGGGTTGAGCCGATGCGCACGCCGTTGCTTGACCGACCCGGCCTGGGTCCTGCGGCGAGTCTGGACAGCGGTCGCGACGGGTGCGCCGGACGGCGCCGTCCCGTGGGCGGGTCCGCGTCCGGCGGCTGCGAGCGGCACGCCGTGCGGGGGTGTGCGGTCGACGAGGTCGACGGGTGCCGAGGCGGACGACGCCTCCAGCTCGGCGATCAGGTCGCCGCCCCCGGCGTACGCCCCGGCCCGGGTGCCCCAGCCGGCGGCGTGCGCCATCCGGAAGAAGCCCATCAGGCGGATCGGCATGAGGAAGAGGGTCGAGACGATGATGAACAGCGGCAGCCGGAAGAAGTCGGACGGCTTCTCCTGCAGGTGCCGCACCTGGCGGATCGACATGGACAGCACCGAGGAGACGAGCATCAGCCCGACCACCCAGACCCAGCCGGACATGCCGGTGTAGGTCGCCAGGATCGCGGCGTAGAGGTTCTCGCCGCTGTGCGTGGCGGCACGGTAGATCCAGCCACCGATGGTGCCGAGCAGCAGGAACGGCAGCACGATGTCGGTGAGGAAGAAGATCGCCAGCACCGGGGCGTGCCCGAGCATCCAGGGCAGCATCCGCAGGGTGTTGTACTGGCTGCCGCGGGCCCAGCGCAGCTGCTGCTTGTAGAGCTTCTTCAGCTGCAGCGGGGCGTCGGTGTAGACCAGGCTCGTCGCCTGGTAGACCGTCTTGTAGCCGGCCTTGAGCGTGAGGTTGGTGAGCGTCCGGTCGTCGGAGACCTCGAGGAAGACGCCGAGGAAGCGCTCGGTCATGAACTTGTCCATGACCGACATCAGGATCCGACGCCGGAAGGCGATGGTCCGGCCGGGCAGGCAGCCGATCTGGCCGAGGGCGGACTGGGCCGGCATCGAGTACAGCGCCCGGGTGTTCTCCAGCCAGTCGGCCCAGCGGGTGATCCAGGAGCGCTCGGGCTCGAGGATGCGCTGCCGGGTCGTGACGCCCCCCACGGCGGGGTCGGCGAACGGCTTGACGAGCTCGGACAGGGCGCCGGGCGTCCAGATCGTGTCGGAGTCGACGAGCACGACGATGTCGCCGCCGGACAGCTCGGTGCCGATCTTCACGGCGTTGCGCTTGCCGGGGATCGGGGTGTGCACCCAGCGCACGGCGGGGGCGAACTCGTCGCAGATCGCCTCGAGGGCCGGGTTGGGCTTGCCGTTGATGACCACGATGGTCTCGGTCGGGCCCTGCGCGACGATCCTGGTGAGGACGTCGCGGAACAGGTCCTCGGGCTCGTCGACCACGGGGATCACGACGGACGTGGTGGTCGTGTAGGGCGCCGTGACGGCTCGGTACCGTCGGGACAGCACCACCTTGAGCACCCAGAGCGCCCAGATGAGCACGGAGAACACGGCGAAGAGGTAGAGCTCGTTCTGTGCGGTCAGCATCTGCCGCATCTGCAGGATGAAGATGAACATCGGGTTTCCCTTGCTGCTCGTCGCGGGTCTGATCGACGCCGTTGGCGATGCAGTGGGACGGGCCCCGGTGGTGCCGGTGAGGCCTTCGGTGCTCTGTCCGCCTGGGAAGCGGATGAGGTTGCGTCAGTCTGCGCAGCACTGCGGCCACCTGTCACCCGGAGAGTGTGAACGGGACGTCACACAGTGATTGCAGACCGTGACACGCGTCCAGGTCACCCGTCTGGGTTACCTGGCCAGGCGGCCCAGCCGGACTTCTGGGAAGTCACTGTGTGAGTCCGGTCACATTGCGACAATTCCGTCGAATCTGGCGTCCCGAGGGCGCATCGCACGCCCATGGGATCATCGGCGCCATGTCCGCACCCACCGCCGTGCAGCTGCGCCGTTGGCGACGCCACCTTGCCGACGAACGGGCCGAGGCCGCCGTCTACCGCGACCTCGCCTCCCGGCGCACGGGGGAGGAGCGCGAGATCCTGCTCGCCCTCGCCGAGGCCGAGGGCCGGCACGAGGCGCACTGGCTTGATCTGCTCGGCGAGCACGCCGGCCCCCGCCGAGCAGGAGCCCTGCGCACCCGGGTGCTCGGCTGGCTGGCGCGGCGCTTCGGCTCGGTGTTCGTGCTGGCCCTGGCCCAACGCGCCGAGGCCCGCTCCACCTACGACTCCGACGGCGACGCCACCCCCCAGATGGCGGCCGACGAGCGGATCCACGAGGAGGTCGTCCGCGGTCTGGCCACCAGGGGCCGCCAGCAGATGTCCGGCACCTTCCGGGCCGCCGTCTTCGGGGCCAACGACGGGCTGGTCTCCAACCTCGCGCTCGTGCTGGGTGTCGGCGCCAGCGGGGTCTCACCGTCGATCGTCCTGCTCACCGGCCTGGGCGGGCTGCTCGCGGGCGCGGCATCGATGGGCGCCGGGGAGTACGTCTCGATCAGCTCCCAGCGCGAGCTGCTCGACGCGTCCCGGCCCGCGACGGCCGCCGGGAGCGCCCTGCCACACCTGGACTCCGACGCCAACGAGCTCGCCCTCGTCTACCGCGCGCGGGGGATGAGCCAGGCCGCCGCCGCTGAACGGGCGTCGACCGTGCTCGCCTCGCTCGCCGAGTACGAACGGCTCGAGGCCGTCAACGGTTCGCTGCTGCGCACCTCCACCGCCCTGCCCGACCCGTCCGGCTCCCACCTGGCACCCCAGCGCGACGAACACGAGGCCATCGGGACCCCGTGGGGCGCGGCGTCGGCGAGCTTCATGTTCTTCGCCTCGGGGGCCGTGATCCCCGTGCTGCCGTACCTGCTCGGGGCCGGCGGCTGGGTCGCCGTCGCATGGTCGGCCGGTCTGGTCGGCGTCGCGCTGCTGGCCACCGGCGCCGTCGTCGGGCTGCTGTCCGGCTCCTCGCCGACCGCACGCGCGCTGCGCCAGCTCGCGATCGGATGGGGCGCCGCCGCACTGACGTACCTGCTCGGTCTGGCGTTCGGCGCATCCGGGATCTAGGTGTCGGCCGGCTGTGAGTCGTCCCCGTCGGCCACGCTGGCACTGCCTCATCGCGTACGGTGGGCGCGTCGCGCCGCTCGGCGCGGACTCCCGATCCGTGAGGTCTCTCGTGCGTCGCGCCGCCCCTCTGGCTGTCCTTGTCCTGACCGCCGCCCTCGGACTTGCCGCGTGCAGCGGCGACTCCAGTGCGTCCCCGAGCGCGAGCCCCAGCGCCTCGTCGACCTCGGCCTCCGACCCCCAGGACATCGCCGTTCTCCAGGGTGTGACCGTGACCGGTGACCTCGGGAGCGAGCCGACCCTCACGCTGCCCGCCAAGCCGTTCAACGTCGGGGGCTTCGCGACCGTGCTCGTCAAGGACGGCACCGGCGCGGCCATCACGAGCGGCCAGATCGTCCAGATGCAGGAGGTCGCGGTCTCCGGCGTCGACGGCAGCGTCCTCGGCAGCACGTGGACGACCAGCGGCGCGCAGACCTTGACGGCCGGGTCCAACGACACGCTCGGCAACTTCGACGAGGTGCTGCTGTCCGCCCATGTGGGCGCGCGGATCCTCGTCGCCTACCCGGCGAGCACCGCCACCAGCACCAGCTCGGCGCAGACCGACGTCATCGCCATCGACATCCTCGACGCCTACTCGGTGCCCAGCCGCGCGAGCGGTGAGGCCGTCACCCCGGCGGCCGGGCTGCCGACCGTCGCCCTCTCGGGCACCGGCGAGCCGACGCTGACGCCGGTCGCCACGCCCGCCCCGACGACGCTCGTCGTCCAGCCGCTCATCAAGGGTTCGGGTGCAGCGGTCACGGCCGGCCAGAAGGTCACCGTGAACTACTCCGGCTGGCTCTGGGACGGCACCGCGTTCGACTCGTCGTGGACCAAGGGCACGTCGGCCAGCTTCACCCTGGACGCCAACTCCGTGATCCAGGGCTGGGTCACCGGCCTCGTCGGCCAGACCGTGGGCAGCCAGGTGCTGCTCATCATCCCGCCGGACCAGGGCTACGGGGACACCGCCAAGGGCAGCATCCCCGCCGGTTCGACGCTGGTCTTCGTCGTCGACATCCTCGACGCGCGCTGACCGTCTGACGCGTCTGCTCGCAGGCCCGGACCGGCACCCGCCGGTCCGGGCCTGCGTCGTTGCAGGGACGCTCGTCCTGACGTCGACGGCCCGCCCTGATTAGGCTGGCGGCAGCCATATCGCTCAACGGGGAGACGATCCATGGACGCGACGACGCCACGCCTGAGAACGGTCGCAGTACTGGGGGCCGGGGGTGCCGGCAAGACGACCCTGGTCGAGGCGCTCGCGCTCCGAGCCGGTGTGCTGACCCGGGCCGGCACCGTCGAGGACGGCAGCACCCTGTCGGACCATGAGCCCGAGGAAGTCACCCGCCGCATGTCGCTGGCCCTCGGCGTCGTACCGCTGAGCTGGACCGCCGACGAAGGTCAGACCTACGACCTGACCCTCCTGGACACACCGGGCTACCTGGACTTCGCCGGGGTGGTCGACGACGCCCTCGCGGTGGCCGACCTCGCGCTCGTCGTGGTGAGCGCGGTCGACGGGGTGCAGGCCGGGACCCACCTGGCGATGGACGCGGCGCGGGCGGCCGGGGTGCCGACGGTCGTCGTGGTGTCCAAGGAGGACAAGCCGCGGGCCGACTTCCACCGTGCGCTGGCCGAGCTGCGCGCCGCCTTCGGTGACCACCTGGTGGCCCTCGAGCTGCCGGTCGCCGAGGAGGACGCCTTCACCGCCCTCGCCGATGTGCTCTCCGAGGAGGGCGTCGAGTACGACGGAGCCGGTTCCCACCACATCGCCCTCCCCGCCGCGGTAGCCGATGAGGAGCACCGGCTCCACGAGCAGATCACCGAGGAGATCGTCTCCCACGACGACGACCAGCTCGAGCGCTACCTGGCAGGTGAGGCGCCGAGCACCGTCGAGCTGGAACGCACCCTGGCCCATGAGGTCCGCGACGGCGAGGCGGTCCCGGTGCTCGTCGCCTCGGGTCTGACCGGTGTCGGTGTCGACCGGCTGGCCGATCTGGTCTGCGAGCTCGCCCCGTCGCTGGCCGACCGGCTGCCGCGCGTCCTGGCCGGCGACGTCGAGATCGAGGTCGCACCCGATCCGTCCGGCGTCACCCTGGTGCACGCCTTCCGCACGCTGGCCGACCCGTTCGTCGGCCAGGTCACGATGCTGAGGGTGCTGTCCGGGACGCTGCGGCCCGGCGATCGGCTGATCAACGCGACGACGCACGCCGAGGAACGGGTGCCCGCCCTGTTCCGGCTGCGCGGCAAGGAGCACCTGCCGCTTGAGGCGGCCGGGCCGGGTCAGGTCGCCGCCGCGGCCAAGCTCGTCGCCACCCCGGCCGGGTCGCTGCTGAGCCCGAAGGGTGGCGCCGGGAAGGACCTGCGGCCCCGACCGCTGCCCGCCCGGCCGGGTGTCTACGGCCTGGCGCTGGAGCCGGTCACCCAGTCCGACGACGACCGGCTGTCGGCGGCGCTCGCCAGGCTCGTGGCCGAGGACCGGACACTCACAGTGGACCGCGTGCGCGACCGCACCGTCCTGCACGGGCTCGGCGACACCCATCTGGCCGTCGCGCTCGAACGCCTGGCCAGGATCTTCACCGTCCACGTGACGACCTCGCCGGTGCCGGTGGACTATCGCGTCACGATCGCCCGGCCGACCCCGGCCGAGGGCAAGGTCAAGAAGCAGTCCGGCGGGCACGGCCAGTTCGCGGTGGTGGGCCTGCGCGTCTCGCCGCTGCCGCGTGGTGCCGGCTTCGAGTTCGTGGACGCCGTCGTGGGCGGGGCGATCCCCCGGAACTACATGGCCGCCGTCCACAAGGGCGTCGTCGAGGCGATGGTCGCCGGTGGTTCGCGCGGCCACGAGATCGTCGACATCAAGGTCGAGATCCTCGACGGCAAGTCGCACCCCGTGGACTCCTCCGACATGGCGTTCCGGACCGCTGCGGCCCTCGGGGTGCGTGAGGCACTCGTCGCAGGGGGGTCCGTCGTCCTCGAACCGGTGTCGAAGGTGCAGGTCACCGTCCCCGCGGCCGCCCAGGGCGATGTGATGAGCGATCTGTCGACGCGGCGCGGCCGGATCACCGACACCAGGTCGCTGGACGGCGGTCAGGTGCAGATCGAGGCGTCGGTGCCCGCGGCCGAGCTCACCCGGTACGTGCTCGACCTGCGCTCCCTCACCGGCGGGCGGGCCACCCTGCAGATCGAGCCCGACCGGTTCGAGGTCTGCCCCGACCACCTCGTCCCGGCCTGACCGCGCCGGGCGCGCTCGCCCTCAGCGCGCACTCTCGCCCTCGACACGCCGCCTCACCCCTACCCCCGGCGCCCACCCTCGCTCTCACCGCGCCCCGCCCCCCGCCACCCCACCCACTGCTTCACCCTCGACCTCGCCGCGGGCCCTCGCCTCGCCGCACGCCCTCGCCTCGCCGCCCGCCCTCGCCCGCCCCCGCCTCGCCGCGCGCCCTCGCCCGCCCTCGCCTCGCCCCCTCCCCCACGCCTCGCCCCCACTCCCGCTCTCGCTCTCGCCTCTCCTCCGCCCACCGCACCGCCGACCCCGCCATGGCGCAGGTAACCGGGCCGCAGGGGGCGCACGAGGACGGGATCGGTCAGCCAGAGGTGCGCAACGACGGGGTCGGCTGGCCAGAGGCGCGCAACGACGGGGTCGCGGGGCGGGAATGGCTGCGTGTCGACGGGATCGCGGGGCGGGATGGGGCTGCGCGCAGCGAGGCGGACGCCTAGCCTGCAACTCATGGCCCGGTTCTTCGACGTGCACCCGTCCGACCCTCAGCCGCGAGCGATCACGCAGGTGGTGGCCATGCTCCGAGCTGGGGCGGTGATCGCCTACCCCACCGACTCGATGTACGCGCTCGGCACCCGGATGGACGACCACGAGGGCGCCTCGCGCATCCGGGCACTGCGCGGGGTCGACGACTCGCACCAGTTCACGCTCGTCTGCGCCGACTTCGCCCAGCTCGGGCAGCTCGTAATGCTGAGCAACGCGGCGTTCCGGGCGATCAAGGCCGCGACGCCGGGCCCCTACACCTTCATCCTCCCGGCGACGCCCGAGGTGCCCCGGCGGCTGGCGCACGCGAAGAAGCGCTCGGTCGGCGTCCGGATCACCGAGCACCCGGTGGCCCAGGCGATCCTGCGCGAGCTCGGCGAACCCCTGCTCTCGTCGTCCCTGCTCATGCCCGGCGCCGACTGGCCCATGACCGAGGGATGGCAGATCAAGGAGGAGCTCGACGACCGGCTCGACGCCGTGGTCGACGGCGGCGACTGCGGCACCACGCCGACGACGGTGGTCGACTGGACGGACGGCGAGCCGGTGGTGGTCCGGGTCGGCGCAGGCGACCCCGACCGGTTCTGACCCACATCCCCTCGCGTCCCAGGCCGACCCGACGCGCCCAGGTCCGAGCCCGAGCCGACAAGCCCGAGCCCGGACCTGGGCCGACGAGTCCGAGCCAGGGCCCAGGACGAGGACCACGCCCCAGTCCAGGCCGGCCCAGCCCCAGCCCCAGCCCCAGCCCCA
>JAHIJU010000114.1 GCA_018898235.1 Actinomycetota bacterium
AGTTGCGCCCGAGGGCCATCGCCTCGCCCACCGACTTCATGGTGGTGGTGAGCGTCGGGTCGGCGGCCGGGAACTTCTCGAAAGCGAAGCGCGGCACCTTGACCACGACGTAGTCCAGCGTCGGCTCGAAGCTCGCCGGGGTGGACCCGGTGATGTCGTTCGGGATCTCGTCGAGCGTGTAGCCGATGGCCAGGCGGGCCGCGATCTTCGCGATCGGGAACCCCGTCGCCTTCGACGCCAGCGCCGAGGACCGCGAGACCCGCGGGTTCATCTCGATGACGATGATGCGACCGGTCTCCGGGTGCACCGCGAACTGGATGTTGCAGCCGCCGGTGTCGACCCCGACCTCGCGGATCACGGCGATCCCGAGGTCGCGCATCGCCTGGTACTCGCGGTCGGTGAGGGTGAGGGCGGGCGCCACCGTGATCGAGTCGCCGGTGTGCACGCCGACCGGGTCGACGTTCTCGATCGAGCAGACCACCACGACGTTGTCGTGCTTGTCGCGCATCAGCTCGAGCTCGTACTCCTTCCAGCCGAGGATCGCCTCCTCCAGGAGCACCTCGGTGACCGGCGAGTAGTGCAGGCCCGCGCCGACGATCGCCCGCAGGTCGTGCTCGTCGTACGCGATGCCCGAACCGAGCCCGCCCATCGTGAACGAGGGCCGCACCACCATCGGGTAGCCGAGGTCGTCGGCTGCGGCGACCGCCTCGTCGAGGCTGTGCACGATGAGCGAGCGCGCGCTCTCGCCGCCGCAGGTCGCGACCACCTCCTTGAACTGCTCGCGGTCCTCACCCTTGCGGATGGCGGCGATATCGGCGCCGATGAGCTCGACGCCGTACTCCGCCAGCACACCGGCCTCGTGCAGCGCGATGGCGGCGTTGAGGGCCGTCTGACCGCCCAGGGTCGGCAGCAGCGCGTCCGGCCGCTCCTTGGCGATGATCGTGGTGAGCACGGCGGTGCTGATCGGCTCCACGTACGTCGCGTCGGCGAAGTCGGGGTCGGTCATGATCGTCGCCGGGTTGGAGTTGACCAGGACCACGCGCAGGCCCTCGTCCTTGAGCACCCGGCACGCCTGGGTGCCGGAGTAGTCGAACTCGCAGGCCTGGCCGATGACGATCGGCCCGGACCCGATGACCAGGACGGACTTCAGATCGGTGCGCCGGGGCATCAGGCGGCGTGCTCCTTCGTCGGGTGGGTCTTCATCAGGTCGAGGAAGCGGTCGAACAGGTACGCCGCATCGTGCGGGCCAGCCGCCGCCTCGGGGTGGTACTGCACGCTGAACGCCGGCAGGTCGAGGGCTTCCAGGCCCTCGACCACCTGGTCGTTGAGGTTGACGTGCGAGACGTGCACGCGACCGTAGCGGCCGCCGTCGTGCGGGGCCGTGGTCTGGGCGTCGAGCGGGGCGTCGACGGCGAAGCCGTGGTTGTGCGAGGTGACCTCGACCTTGCCCGTCGTGCGGTCCATGACCGGCTGGTTGACACCGCGGTGGCCGTAGCCGAGCTTGTAGGTGCCGAAGCCGAGCGCCCGGCCGAACAGCTGGTTGCCGTAGCAGATGCCGAAGAACGGGATCCTGCGGTCGAGCACCTCGCGCAGCAGGTCCACCTGGCTGGTCGCCGCCCCCGGGTCACCCGGGCCGTTGGAGAAGAAGACACCGTCCGGCCGCACGGCGAGCAGGTCGTCGATGCCGACCTGCGCCGGCAGCACGTGCACCTCGATCCCGCGCTCGGCCATCCGGTGCGGGGTCATCGACTTGATGCCGAGGTCCACCGCGGCGACCACCGCGACCGGCCTCGCCAGCGGCGTACCGTCGGCGCCGAGCGCGGGGACCACGTACGCGGCGCGGGTCGAGACCTCACCGGCCAGGTCGGCACCGGCCATCGACGGGGCCGCGAGCACCTGGTCGAGCAGCTCGTCGAGCGCCAGCGGGCCGCCGTCGGCCCCGGCGAGCGCGTCGCCGGAGAAGATGCCGGCCCGCATGACGCCGCGGTCCCGCAGGTGCCGGGTGAGCGCCCGGGTGTCGATCCCGGAGATCCCCACGACGGTCTGTGCGACCAGCTCGTCGTCGAGCGAGCGCTGTGCGCGCCAGTTCGACGCCCGCCGCGCCGGGTCCCGGACCACGTAGCCCGCGACCCAGATCCGGCTCGACTCACCGTCCTCGTCGTTGACGCCCGTGTTGCCGATGTGCGGCGCGGTCATCACGACGATCTGCCGGTGGTACGAGGGGTCCGTGAGCGTCTCCTGGTACCCGGTCATACCGGTGGAGAAGACGATCTCGCCGACGGTGCGGCCCGTGGCGCCGTACGCCTGGCCGGTGAAGGTCCGGCCGTCCTCCAGGACGAGCACCGCGCTGGTCATGCCTTCTCCTTGTCGTCCGGGGCGAGCAGTGCGCCGGCGGTCTCGATCAGTCGTTCGCGGTCGGCCGCGTGCCGCAGCCGCACGGCGGTGCGCAGGAGCACCGGCGGAGGGCCGTCCTCGGCCGCCGGTGGCATCCACTCCAGCACCGTGAGGCCGTCGCCGCCCACGAACTTGCCCGCCTGGCCGGCGCTCGTGGTGACGGCGCGCAGCAGGTCCTTCGGCAGGTACAGCTCGCCGGCGCCCGAGCGGGCGATCCGCACCCCCGAGTCGAACACCTGGACCGCCGCCTGCGACCGGACGCCCAGCCCGTACGCGACCACGCGGTCGAGGACGTCCGCGGCAAGCACGGTCGACACGTAGATGCCGGGCAGCAGCGCGGTGGCGGGCTCCCCGAGGTCGCTCGGCACCGCGGGCAGGCCGGACAGGTAGGCCGCCGAGGCGCGTCCCCGTCCCACCCAGCCGTGCCGCATGCCCCACAGGGCCGCGACCATCACGACCACGATGAGGGCGATCGACAGGGCCCAGGTCATCGGCGTGCTCCCTCGTGCTCGACGAGCCGGCCCTCGAGCACGGTGGCGCGCCCGTGCAGGAAGGTCGCCACGACGCGGCCGGGCAGCTCCATCCCCCCGAACGGCGTGTTGAGGCTCGCGGTCGCCTGGTCCTGTGCCGTGACGACCCGACGGGCCGCCGGGTCGACCAGGGTGAGGTTCGCCGGTTCGCCGACCTCGATCGGCCGGCCCTGATCGGCGACCCGGCCGATGGCCGCCGGGGTGAACGACATGACCCGGGCGACGTCGGCCCAGGTCATGCGGCCGGTGTCGACCATCGCGGCCTGGACCACGGACAGCGCCGTCTCCAGCCCGGTCATGCCGAACGCGGCGGCAGCCCACTCGCAGTCCTTGTCCTCACGAGGGTGCGGCGCGTGGTCGGTCCCGACGGTGTCGATGGTCCCGTCGGCCAGTCCCGCCCGCACGGCCTCGACATCGGCGGCGGTGCGCAGCGGCGGGTTGACCTTGAAGACCGGGTCGTAGCCGCGGACCAGCTCGTCGGTGAGGAACAGGTGGTGCGGGGTGGCCTCAGCGGTGACGTCGATCCCCCTGGCCTTGGCCCAGCGGACGATGTCCACCGAACCGGCCGTGGACAGGTGCAGCACGTGCAGCCGCGAGCCCACGTGCCCGGCCAGCAGCACGTCCCGGGCGATGATCGCCTCCTCGGCGACGGCCGGCCATCCGGTCAGCCCGAGCTCGGCCGAGACGATCCCCTCGTGCATCTGGGAGCTGGCTGTCAGCCCCGGCTCCTGGGAGTGCTGGGCGATGACACCGTCGAACGCCTTCGCGTACTCCAGCGCCCGGCGCATGACGACCGGGTCGTGCACGCACTTGCCGTCGTCGGAGAAGATCCGCACGCGGGCCGCGCTGGCGGCCATCGCGCCGAGCTCGGCGAGCTGGGTCCCGGCCAGTCCGACGGTGACCGCGCCGACCGGGTGCACGTCGACCCACCCCGCGTCGCGCCCCAGCCGCCACACCTGCTCGACCACCCCCGCGGTGTCCTGGACCGGGTTGGTGTTGGCCATGGCGTGCACGCAGGTGAACCCGCCGAGCGCGGCGGCCCGGGTGCCCGACCAGATGGTCTCGGCATCCTCCCGGCCGGGTTCACGCAGGTGGGTGTGCAGGTCGACCAGGCCGGGCAGCATGACGAGGCCATCCGCTGGAACGACGACGTCGTGCCGGGCGGCGGTGGCGGTCGCGCCGATCGCAGCGATCCGGCCATCCTCAACGAGCACGTCAGCCACGTCCTCACCCAGCAGGCGGGCACCGGTGATCAGGGTGGTGGTCATGCGTGGGCTCCGATCTGGCCGGCGACGAGATCGCCCGCGGTCTGGTCCTGGCCGGACAGCACGAGGTAGAGCACGGCCATCCGGACCGCGACCCCGTTGGCGACCTGCTCGACGACGACGGACCGGGGGCTGTCGGCGGCGTCGGCGGAGATCTCCAGCCCTCGGTTCATCGGACCGGGGTGCATCACGATGGTGTGCTCGGGCAGCTGCGCCAGTCGGCGGGCGTCGAGGCCGTAGCCGCGGGTGTACTCCCAGGGACTGGGGAAGAAGCCGCCGCCGCCCATCCGCTCGCGCTGGACGCGCAGCATCATCACGGCGTCGGGTCCCTGCGCGAGCACCTCGTCCAGGTGGTACGAGACGTCGGCGGTCCAGCTCTCGACCCCGACCGGCAGCAGCGTGGGCGGGGCGACGAGCGTGACCTGCGCCCCGAGGGTGTGCAGCAGCTGGACGTTCGAGCGTGCGACCCGGCTGTGCAGCACGTCGCCGACGATCGCCACCCGCAGCCCGTCGAGGTCCCGGCCCGTGGGGTCGGCGCCGCCGTGCAGGCCGATCAGGTGCCGCCGCAGCGTGTAGGCGTCGAGCAGGGCCTGGGTGGGGTGCTGGTGCGTGCCGTCCCCGGCGTTCACGACGGCGCCGTCGGTCCACCGTGAGGCCGCGAGCCGGTGCGGTGCGCCCGAGGCGTGGTGCCGGATGACGACGGCGTCGGCGCCCATGGCCTGCAACGTCTGTGCGGTGTCCTTGAGCGACTCCCCCTTGGAGACGCTGGAGCCCTTGGCCGAGAAGTTGATGACATCGGCCGACAGCCGCTTGGCGGCGGTCTCGAAGGAGATCCGGGTCCGGGTGGAGTCCTCGAAGAACAGGTTGACGACGGTGCGCCCGCGCAGGGTGGGCAGCTTCTTGATCTCGCGCGCCTGGGTGGCGGCCATGGCCGCGGCGGTGTCGAGGATGGTCACGGCCTGCTCACGAGACAGGTCCCCGGTGGACAGCAGATGTCTCATCGACGTGCCCCTTCCAGCAGGACGCCGTCGCGTCCGTCCGTCTCGGCGAGCAGCACGCGGACCCGCTCGCCGGCCGCGGTCGGCAGGTTCTTGCCGACGTAGTCGGCCCGGATGGGCAGCTCACGGTGGCCGCGGTCGACGAGCACCGCGAGCTGGACGGCACGCGGACGGCCCAGGTCGCTGATCGCGTCGAGGGCGGCCCGGATGGTGCGGCCGGAGAACAGCACGTCGTCCACCAGGACCACGACCTTGCCGTCGATCCCAGCGACGGGCAGCGCGGTCGCCCCGACGGTCCGGGTGGGCTGGTGGGCCAGGTCGTCGCGGTACATCGTGACGTCCAGGTCACCGACGAACGCCTGGGCGTCCAGGCCGGGCTCGACCTTCGCCAGCCCGGCGGCCAGGCGGCGCGCCAGCGGCACGCCCCGGGTGGGGATGCCGAGCAGCACCAGGTGCTCACCACCGTGGTTGCGTTCGAGGATCTCGTGGCCGATCCGGGTGAGGGCGCGGGACATGTCCCCCGCCCCCAGGATCTCCACCGGGTCGCCGTCAGCCGACGGCGTGTTCGCGGGCACAGACATGCACCGACTCCCTTCCCCGCCTCTCCGGACGGGCCTTAAAGGAATGTCTCTCGTGCCTCGATCCTAGTGCGCACCGCCCGGTGGCCGGTGCAGCCGCTCACCGGCCGGACCGGGGACGGGCCCGAGCAATGGCTGGTACGCACTCAGCGCAGCAGAGTGAGCGGCACGTCGACCCGTCGGTCGGAGCCGTCCAGCAGCACCGGGACCGCGACCGTCGACAGCAGGTCCCCCTCGGCGACCTGGTCCCCGGCCCCGCCGTGCGCGCGCAGGCCGTAGCGGTGCCCGGCTTCGGGCGTGGGCGCCGCGAGCTCGAGGTCCAGCGCAGCACCGTCGGCCGGGACGGCGACGTCGGTGGCCTCGGTGCGCGACACGCAGATCGAGGGTGCGTCGGCCAGGGTGACGTCGTGGATCTCGACGGTCACACGAGGCACGGTCCACCCGGTCCCGGTCGCTGGGATCACCAGCCGCACGCGCACCGACTCGGCCATCCGGCCAGCCTAACCGGATCGCGGTAGGGATGTGAGGTATCTCACATCCACGTGCACCCTCTTCGAGATGTGCGGGACGGCCCGTCCCGTCCGACTCCAGGAGGACCCATGTGCGCAGCCAAGAAGGACCCGCCCCCCACCCGCCCCGAAGAGCTCGGCTCCGGGGCCACCGGCACCACGGTCATCAACGGGCTCAGCTTCGTCGGCAAGCGGCTCACCTACGCCAAGGTCGGCGAGCTCGCGATGTTCGAGGGCGACATCGTCCTCGGACGCCATGCCGATCTGGCGGGCACCGAGAACCTCGACGCCACGGTCGCCTACGGCGTCGCGATCACCGGCAGCCGGTACCGCTGGCCGAACGCGCTCGTCCCGTACGAGATCGACCCCGCCATGCCGGACCAGTTCCGGGTCACCGACGCCCTCGCGCACTGGACGGCGAACACCGCCGTCCACTTCGTGCAACGCACCCCCGCGAACGCCGGCACCTACCCGAACTACGTGCACTTCTTCGCCGGCGGCGGCTGCTACTCCACGGTCGGCATGGTCGGTGGGCGGCAGGACATCAGCCTGGGCGCCGGCTGCTCCACCGGGAACGCCATCCACGAGATCGGTCACACCATCGGGCTGTGGCACGAGCAGTCGCGGGAGGACCGGGACTCCTTCGTCACCATCGTGTGGGCCAACATCGACCCCGCCATGGCGCACAACTTCGATCAGCACATCTCCGACGGGGACGACCTGGGCGCCTACGACTACGGCTCGGTCATGCACTACCCCGCGACGGCGTTCTCGACGAACGGCCAGCCGACCATCGTGCCGGTCCAGCCCGGGGTCGCGATCGGGCAGCGCACCGGGCTGTCCCCCGGCGACCTCGCCGCCGTCGACGTCCTCTACCCGCGTCCACGGGGGGTGAAGAAGCTGATCGACGACCCGGTCGCGCCCAAGAAGCTGCGGGACGACATCGGCGGCGTCAAGAAGCTGCAGGACGACCAGGGCGGCTTCAAGAAGGTCCGCGACGACACCGGCGGGTTCAAGAAGCTGCGCGACGACACCGGTGGGGCGAAGAAGCTGCGCGACGACATCGGCCCGAAGAAGATCCGCGACGAGGTACCGGTCAAGCAGCTCGGTGACCTGCCGGTGGGCCCCGGGCCCTACGGACCCGGACCGCTGGTCAACCCGGGCTACCTGCGCCCCGGCGAGCTCCCGCTCATCCTGGCGACCGGTCACCACGCCGATGCGGCCGCCGCCTACGAGGCCGCCTACGGGCTCGGGTACACCGAGGACGATCCCAGCGCCGCGCTCCTGGCGTCGGCGGCTGCCTCGGCCGAGCAGGCGGCGCTCTCGTTGAGCGAGGTCGCCGCCGCGCTCCGTGCGCTGCTGGGTCAGGCGGGCGCGTCGTGATCCTCCTGGAGTCGCACCCGGGTGACGACCACCTCGAGCCGGTGCGTGCCGGGCTCGAACGCGCCGGGCACGAGGTCCTCGTGCTCGACTCGGGCCGCTACCCGGTCGCGACGGGACTCGAGATCGCCTACGACGAGGGGCCGGTGCCGCATCTGGGGCTGACGATCGACGGGGCCGGGTACGACCTCGACCACGTCACCTCGGCCTGGTGGCGACGACCGCAGCCGTATGCGCTCGACGAGGCCCTCACGGACCCGACCGCGCGCGCGTTCGCACTCGGCGAGTGCGACGAGGGGCTGTCCGGGCTGCGGGCGCTGCTGGACGTGCAGTGGATGAACGACCCGGTGCGCGACGGCATCGCGGCCCGCAAGCCCTACCAGCTCCGGGAGGCCCGTCTGGCGGGCCTCGTCACACCACGCACCCTGGTGACCAACGACCCTGAGCTCGCCCGGGAGTTCGCGGCGTCGCTGGCACCGGGGCGCACGGTCTACAAGTCGTTCCTCGCCCAGGAGGGTGCGTGGCGGGAGACCAGGGTGCTCACGCAGGACGAGCTCGACCGGCTCGACGCCGTCCGGCACGCGCCGGTGATCTTCCAGGAGTACGTGCCCGGCGACGTCGACCTGCGGGTCACCGTCGTCGGGCAGCAGGTGTTCGTCGCGGCCATCCGGTCGGTCGACACGGCGTACGCCCTGGACTTCAGGCTCGAGCTGGAGACGGTGCCGATGGCCCCGGCCACGCTGCCGCAGCCGGTGGAGGCCGCCGTCCGTCGGCTGATGGGCCGGCTCGGGCTCGTCTACGGTGCCATCGACCTGCGGGTCCGGCCGGACGGTGAGCACGTGTTCTTCGAGGTCAACCCGTCGGGTCAGTGGGACTTCGTCGAACGGCGCGCTGGGCTGCCGGTCACGGCCGCCGTGATCGAGCAGCTCGCCGCGCCCGACCGGACGTGGCGGGGCCTGGCCGCCGGGTGCACCACCTGCGAGCAGAACGGGTCGCAGACGTCCCGGCTCACGCCAGCAAGGTCGGCTTGAGCTCGACGATGCGGCCCAGGAGGCCGTTGACGAAGGCCGGGGACTCGTCCGTCGACAGCTCGACGACGAGCTCCACGGCCTCGTCGACGGCCACCGCATCGGGCACCTCGTCGTTCCAGAGGATCTCCCAGGTGCCCAGTCGAAGCGCATTGCGGTCGACGGCGGGCATCCGGGCGAGCGTCCAGCCGTGGGAGTAGGTGGTCAGCAGCTCGTCGATCCGGTCGAGCTGCGCCACCACTCCTTCGACGAGGTCGACGGTGTACTGCGGGAGGGAGGTCTCGCGGCCCGAGTCGGCCACCCGGGTCGCCAGCAGCCCGAGCGTGTCGATGTCGCGCTGCTCGGCCTCGAACAGCAGGTCGAGGGCGCGTTTGCGTGCCTTGCTGCGGGCACCCACGTCAGTCGCTCACGCGGCCCAGGTAGCTGGAGTCGCGGGTGTCGACCTTCACCTTGGTACCCGTCTCCAGGAACAGCGGGACCTGGATCTCGTACCCGGTCTCGAGCGTGGCCGGCTTGGTCCCGGCCGAGGAGCGGTCGCCCTGCAGGCCCGGCTCGGTGTAGGTGATCTCCAGCACGACCGACGGCGGCAGCTCGACGTACAGCGGGGTGCCCTCGTTGGTGGCCACGAGCGCCATCTGGTTCTCGAGCATGAAGTTCGAGGCGTCGCCGACGACCGTCTCGGGGACCAGCAGCTGGTCGAAGGTGCTGGTGTCCATGAAGACGAAATCGGTGCCGTCCTTGTACAGGTACTGCATCTCGCGCTTGTCGACCGTCGCGGTC
>JAHIJU010000115.1 GCA_018898235.1 Actinomycetota bacterium
CGGGCGGGGCGGGCGGGGCCGCGGCGGGCGGGGGCTGGGGCGGGCGGGGAGGGTGGGGGTGGGTGAGGATGGGGTGGTGCGTGAGGCCCGGGTGGTTCGCCGGCTGGCGGCGCCCGCGAGCCGGGTGTGGCCCCTGCTCGTCGACGCCCGGAACCATGCGGCGTGGATCCCGCTCACCCGGGTCGAGGCCGACGGGCCGCCCGGAGTCGGCACCCAGGTGGTTGCGGTGTCCGGGCCGGGCGCGACCCGCGGAGGTCCGGGCCTGGTCGACCGGATGGTGATCACCCGGCTCGACCCACCCGGTCCCGGTCGCGTGGGCGTCGCGGTGTTCACCAAGCGAGGTCCGGTGCTGGCGGGCGAGGCCGTGATCGAGCTGGCCGAGACTGGCGACACCTGTCTGGTGCGCTGGACCGAGCGGGTGCACCTGGCAGGCAGGCTCCCCGCGGGGTTCACGGCGACGATGCTGGCCCCAGCCCTCGACGGGATGCTGCGGCTAGCTCTCGCGCGGGCCACCGGCCAGGTCGAGGCGCGGCGCACAGGCGCCGCTCGACCCTGAGCCCAGGGCGCGACCGCGCCCGGCCCGCCGCCTCAGCCGGACAGATGCCGCAGGTAGCGCTCCGGGTCGGCCAGGAAGCCCTGCCACCGCATGACGAGATCAGTCGACGCCCACTCGACCTGGCGCATCCCCCAGTCGCCGACCTCCCAGACCTGGGCACCCGGCAGCGCCGCGAGCACGGGCGAGTGCGTCGAGAGCACGATCTGCGAGCCGCGGTCGGCCAGACCACGCAGGTGGGAGAGCAGCCCGAGGCACGAGGTGAACGAGAGCGCCGACTCCGGCTCGTCCAGCAAGTAGAGCCCGGCCTTCTTCATCCGGTCCTCGATGAGCCCGAGGAACGACTCCCCGTGGCTCATCTCGTGGAACCGGGGCTCCCACCGTCCGCCCGGGTTCTGCTCCAGATAGGTGTAGAACGCGTGCATCGTCTCGGCCCGCAGGAAGTAGCCGCGCCGCGACGAGCCCGGTTCGCGCACCAGCCGCAGCTGCCCGGCGAGCGGCGACTCGCTCACCCGGGTGCTGAAGCCCGAGCCGATGGACCCGCCCTCGGGTCCCATGCCCACTGCCCCGGCCAGCGCCTCGATCAGGGTCGACTTGCCCGCACCGTTCTCCCCGACCAGCACCGTGATCTGCGCCAGGTCCCAGCCCTCGCGCACCACCTGCTGCACGGCCGGGATCTGCAGGTACCAGGCGGAGTGGTCCTGCGCGGCGCTGTCGGGGTCGGCGCGGGGCCGGTCGGCGCTGGCGGGGTCGACGCCGTCGGCCGGGTCCGGGTCGAACTCGACGCGGCGGATGGGGAGCGGCACAGCCCAAGTCCAGCACGTGGCACCCACACCGCGCTGCGCGGCACAGGCGGCCGTGCTCTGCTTGTCCCCGCAGCCCGAACCGACCAGCCCAGCCACCCCAGGGACGACGATGGCCGAACTCATCCTGATCCGGCACGGCGAGACCGAGTGGAGCCGGACGGGCCGCCACACGGGCCGCACCGACATCCCCCTCACCGACGCCGGCCGCGCCCAGGCCGCCGCGCTCGCACCCTGGGTCGCCGCCCTCGCCCCGGTCCACACGATCACGAGCCCGCTGCTGCGCGCCCGGGACACCGCGGCCCTCGCCGGTCTGCACGCGACTGTCGACGACCGCCTGGTCGAATGGGACTACGGGGCCTACGAGGGGTTGACCGCCGCCCAGATCCAAGCCCATCGAGAGACGCCCTGGGCACTGTTCCGCGACGGCGCCCCGCCCGGCGCGACCCCCGGCGAGACGCTGGACCAGGTCGCCGCACGGGCTGGCGCCCTGCTCGCCGACGTGACCCCGCTGCTGGCCGACGGACCGGTGGCCCTCGTCGCCCACGGTCACCTGCTGCGCGTGCTCGTCACCCAGTGGCTCGGCCTCCCCGCGCAGGACGGCGCGATGTTCGTGCTCGACCCGGCGTCGATCAGCACCCTAGGCCACGAGCACGGCAACGCCGCCGTGCTCACCTGGAACGGGCGGCCGCGGGGGGAGTGACGGCGCGGCCCACGATGCCGGGGAGCCCGCCGCCGTCCACTACACTCTCCGCGCCGGGAGGATTCGCCTAGTGGCCTATGGCGCACGCTTGGAAAGCGTGTTGGTGTAACAGCCTCGGGGGTTCGAATCCCCCATCCTCCGCGCATGAAGGGCCCGTGACCTGCGAGTGTGCAGGTGGCGGGCCCTTCGGCATCGGTGGCGCCGGGCGCGCCGCGGCTCGCCCGCGGCCACCATCGGACCAGGCCCGATCAGCGGCCCCGCCCTCACGCGCGCCCAGGCGCCCGGGGACTCGCGTCAGGACGGGGTCGCCGAGCGAGGGACGCGTCAGGACGGGGTCAGCGGGCGACCGTGCTCGACGAGGGGCGCCCGGCATCGTCCGACTCCTCGTCACCCTGCGCGCGTGGGTCGATCCCCGCGCCTCTGGATGTCCTGGGCCATGCCGCGCGCAGCAGCCTCCTCGGCCACCGCCGCGCGCCTACCCCTCGATGCCGAAGGCCCTCAGCACCGACTCCGGGACCCGACCCTTCGGACCAGGGACAGGCTGATCGGCGGGATGGCTCGTCGGCGGTGCGAGCGCCGGGCCTTCCAGTGCGGCGTCGGTGGCGTAGTCCCAGAACCACTCCTCGCCGGGCTCGTAGCTCTGCATGACGCGGTGGCCGGTCTCGCGCCAGTGCGCCGTCGCGTGCGTGGAG
>JAHIJU010000116.1 GCA_018898235.1 Actinomycetota bacterium
ACAGACCGACCTGGGCGACGACGGCACCGATGGTCACCGCGACCATGAGCGGGTGCCCGCCCAGCAGCAGCGCCGCCTGGGCGAAGTCGCCGTCCGCCCAGTCCTGCGGACTACCGGCGTGCAGACCGCTGGCGAGCGAGGCCAGCACGGGCAGCAGGTACGAGACCGTGATGAGCGGCAGCGCCCAGGCCAGCGCACGGGCGTAGGTGCGCTGCGGCCGCACCACCTCCCCCAGCACGGTGCTGGGGGCGTCCCAGCCGATGTAGTTCCAGATGACCACGGCCAGGCCGGCCCCGAAGGCCGTCGTCGGGCTCTGGCCGCTCACCGTGAACGAGTCGACCAGAGTGCCGCCGCCCGAACCCAACCAGCGCACCAGCCCGAGCACCGACAGCACCAGGAACGGTGCGAGCACGACCACCATGAGCAGCGTCGATGCCTCGCCGACGAGCCTCGAACCCCGGGCGTTGAGCACTGCGAGCGGCACCATGAAGGCGACCGCGGCCGCCCAGTGCGCGTCGAAGGAGAACACCCCGCCGGCGACCGAGAACGCCACGTGCTCGCCCCGGGCCAGTCCAGGCACCCACTGCGCCAGGTAGTCGACGAACACCACCGGGTACAGCGCGGTGTCCAGGAACGAGTTGAGCCACTGCCAGATGCCGACCACGAAGGCGGCGAACCGGCCCAGGGCGAGCTTGACCCAGTAGTAGTAGCCGCCCTCGACCGGCAACGCCGACCCCAGCTCGGCCGACATGAGCGCGCACGGCACGGCGAAGACCAGCGGGACCACGAGCAGCAGCACGAGCGCCATCCCGACGCCGGAGCTGCCGATCGCCTCCTCCAGCCCGTACGGGCCGCCGGAGACCGAGAAGAAGAGGATGGCCACCAGCGGCAGCGTGCGCAGCTGCTGACGGGCGACGTCCTGGATCGACAGCCGGTCGGGCGACGGCCCCCCGGAGCCCCGACCTGCACCGGCATCCATGGGCCGCGACCCTAGCGGTCGGTCAGGCCGACCGGAACCACCCGTCGACCAGCACCGGCGCGACGTCGTCGGCGTCCAGCCGCGCGGCCGCCCGCACATCGTCCGCCCAGCCGCGCTCGACCAGCTCGCGGCCGCTCGCCGAGGCGAGCAGGTGGTCGGCGAACCCGTCGGCCACCGCCAACCAGGCGTGCCTGGCCAGCCGGGCCTCCTCCGACAGGTCGTCCACCCCGTACCGCACGAGCGCGTCGGCCACCGCGCCGGCGCCCCACAGATCCTCCGCGCACGGGCGCAGCGCCCCGTCCGGCCAGCCCTCCCCGGTCGGCACGAGTGCCAGCACGAGTGAGGGGTCCTCGGCCAGGCGCCGGGCGCACCAGCGGGCGACGGCGTCGGCCGACCGCACCGACCCGGCGACCACGTGGGCCCCGGTCGCCGCGACGACCAGCGAGGTGGTGGCACCGTTCGGCGAGGGCAGCACGAGCCGGTCCCTCCCCAGGCCGTGCACCGACCCGGGCGACAGGCTCGGGCCCCCGGTCGAGCGGTCCTTGGCCAGCACCGCGTCGTGCTCGTCGGCGAACGCCTGCGCCCGCGGGTCGTGCCAGCGGAACGGGGCGACCTCGATCCCCCGTGCGCAGGCCGCCGACGTCGTCGTGGAGAAGGTGAGCACGTCCACCACGACGGCCAGCCGGTCGGGGCCGGCGGCCACCGCCCGGGCACCCGGGCGTCCCCAGTCGCAGCGCACGCGGTGTGGCGCCTGCAGCCGCGGGTCGTGTGCCGGTGCCGACTCGGGGCGGTGCGCGTAGGTGACGAAGCGGTACCGGGTGCCCTCGGCGGCCGAGGTGTACCAGCCCTCGATGGGCTCGAACGCGACCGGCATCCAGCGCCGCTCGTCCAGCACCGGCGCGTAGGTGTCCCCGCGCAGGCCACGGTCCACGATGGTGACCTCGACCCGGTCGGCGTGCGGCAGTGCCGCGGCGTAGACCGAGCCACCGCCCACCACCCAGGCGTCCCGGTCGCCGACCGCGGCCAGCGCATCGTCCAGGCTGGAGGCGACCACGGCCCCGGGCGCCGCGTAGTGCGCCGAGCCGGTGAGCACGATGTTCTCCCGGCCGGGCAGCGGTCGCATCGCCGGTGGCAGCGACTCCCACGTTCGCCGACCCATCACCACCGGGTGGCCGCGGGTCAACCGGCGGAACCGCGCGAGGTCCTCGGGCACGTGCCACGGGAGCGCGCCGTCGACGCCGATGACGCCGTCCGGCGTCTGCGCCCAGATGAGGGAGAGTCCCATGGGCAGATGGTGTCAGACCGCGATGGGCGCCTTGATCGTCGGGTGGTGCTGGTACCCGACCACCTCGACGTCCTCGTAGGAGTACTCGAAGATCGACGGGGCCTTGCGCAGCCGCAGCGTGGGGGCCGGGTACGGCTCGCGCGACAGCTGCTCGCGGACCTGCTCGACGTGGTTGTCGTAGACGTGGCAGTCGCCGCCGGTCCACACGAGCTCGCCCACTGCGAGCCCCGTCTGCTGGGCCATCATGTGGGTCAGCAGCGCGTAGCTCACCAGGTTGAACGGCACACCCAGGAACATGTCGGCGCTGCGCTGGTACACCTGGCAGCTCAGCCGGCCGTCGGCCACGTAGAACTGGAAGAGCGTGTGGCAGGGCGCGAGCGCCATCGCGGGGATCTGCGCCACGTTCCACGCGCTCACCACGTGCCGGCGCGAGTCCGGGTCGGTCCGCAGGTTGTCCACCAGCTGGGCGATCTGGTCGATGTGCCCGCCGTCCGGGGTCGGCCACGAACGCCACTGCACGCCGTACACCGGGCCGAGCTCACCGTCGGCGTCGGCCCACTCGTCCCAGATCTTCACGCCGTGCTCGTGCAGCCAGGCGACGTTCGAGTCGCCGCGCAGGAACCACAGCAGCTCGCAGACCACCGACTTCAGATGCACCCGTTTGGTGGTGACCATCGGGAACCCCGCTGCCAGGTCGTAGCGCAGCTGGTGGCCGAACAGGCTCCGGGTGCCCGTGCCGGTGCGGTCCGACTTGGGGGTGCCGGTCTCCAGCACCAGTCGCAGGAGGTCCTCGTACGGGGTCGCCGGCCGGCCGTCGCTCATGCGGTCCAGCGTAGGCGAGGGGCCCGCCCGCACCGCCGGGCGAATCGCCAGCACCGGCCCGCGGACTGGCGGGACAGCAGCCGATCCGGCACGCCAAGATGGGGGCATGACCTCGTCGATCCCTCCCGCTGTCGCAGCACACGTGCCCACCGGTGTGCTCGTGGACGGCCAGTGGCGCGCTGCGCACTCCGGCCGCACCTTCGCCGTGGCCGACCCGGCCACCACCGAGGTCCTGTTCGACGTCGCCGACGGTGACGAGCAGGACGCCCTCGACGCCCTCGACTCTGCCGACCGGGCGTTCGACGAGTACCGCTCGACCGCCCCGCGGGTGCGCTCGGACCTGCTGCGTGCGGTGTTCGACTCGCTCGTCGCCCACGCCGACGACATCGCCACGATCGTCACCGCCGAGGGCGGCAAGCCGCTCGCCGAGTCGCGCGCCGAGGTGCTGTACGCCGCCGAGTACGTGCGCTGGTACTCCGAGCAGGCGGTGCGCCTGGACGGTCTGACCCGCCGCGCACCGGCCGGCACCCACCACCAGCTGGTCCTGCGCCGCCCGGTGGGCCCGGCATTCCTCATCACACCGTGGAACTTCCCGATCGCGATGATCGCGCGCAAGGTCGCCCCGGCGTTGGCCGCCGGCTGCACGACGATCGTCAAACCCGCCCAGCTGACCCCGCTGACGACGAACTACGTGGCCGAGATCATCCGGGCCGAGCTCGTGGCCCGCGGGCTGCCCGCCGGTGCCATCAACGTCGTGCCGTCCTCCTCGGCGCGCACCGTCTCCGGTCCGCTGCTCGCCGACCCGCGGCTGCGCAAGCTCTCGTTCACCGGGTCGACCGAGGTCGGCCGGGCGCTGCTCAAGCAAGCCGCGGACAACATCCTGCGCACCTCGATGGAGCTGGGCGGCAACGCGCCCTTCCTGGTGTTCGCCGATGCCGACATCGACGCCGCCGTCACCGGCGCGGTCGCGGCCAAGATGCGCAACGCGGGTCAGACCTGCGTGGCAGCCAACCGGTTCCTGGTGGCCGAGCAGGTGGCCGAGGAGTTCACCGCCAAGCTGACGCACGCCTTCGCCCAGCTCGTGGTCGGCCACGGCGCCGACGCGGGTGTCACGGTCGGCCCGCTCATCGAGCAGGCCGCGGTCGACCACGTGGGTGAGCTGGTCGGCCAGGCCGTCGACTCCGGTGCCACGGTGCGCATCGGGGGCGAGGCGGTGGACCGCCCGGGGTACTTCTTCGCTCCCACCGTGCTCGCCGGGGTCTCCCCGGACGCACGTGTGGTGACCGAGGAGATCTTCGGCCCGGTGGCTCCGGTGGTCTCGTTCACCGATGAGGCCCAGGCCGTCGCGCTCGCCAACGCCTCGCCGTACGGGCTGGTCGCCTACGCCTACACGCGGGACGTGTCCCGGGCGCTGCGACTGGCCGAGACGGTGGACGCCGGGATGGTCGGCATCAACCGCGGCATGGTCTCGGATGCGACCGCACCGTTCGGCGGGGTCAAGCAGTCGGGTCTGGGGCGCGAGGGCGGCGAGGCCGGGATCGAGGAGTACCTCGAGTCGGTGTACGTGGCGCTGTGAGCGGTCCGCTGCCGCTCGGCGGAGGGGCGGTCTCGGCCGATCTGTCGGTCCGGCCTGCGATCGCCGGCGACGAGGAGGCCATCACCGCGATCCAGCTCGCCGCATGGGGCCAGTCCCATGCCGAGCGGTTGGGCCCGCGGGTGCTCGCCCAGCTCGACGCCGCGGCGATGACCGCCTCCTGGCGGGTGGCGATCACCGCCCCGCCCGGGCCGGGCTACCGCGTGCTGGTCGCCTGCGCAGGCCCGCGCGTGGTCGGACTCGCCTCGGTGGTGCCGGTCCCGGCGCAGGACGCGGAGCTGGGCGCCGGCGGCCTCGTGCTCGCGTTCGAGGTCGCACCCGGCGACCAGCGTGCCGGGCACGGCTCGCGGCTGCTGGCCGCCGTCGTCGACCTGGTGCGGCTGGACGGCGGCGGGCACGTGCAGACCTGGGTGCTCACCGACGACGAGGCCCGGATCAGGTTCTTCTCGCAGGCCGGTCTGGGACCCGACGGCGCGATGCGCTCCCTGACCACGGCGACCGGGCCCGAGGGGCTGCAGGTGCGCGAGGCGCGCTGGGTCGCGCTCATCTAGGACCTCGAACGCGTCGGCGACGGACGGCGCAGGTCTCAGTCGGCCGGGTCCGTGGCGGCCGGGCCACCGCCGGGCGTCCTGCGCTGGGCCCGGTGCATCCGCGACGCCGTCCGCAGGGACGCCCGCGCGGCCGACCGGTCGCCCGCCGCGTCGTAGGCGAACGCCAGCCGGTACCAGGACCGCCAGTCGTCCGGGGTGGCCTCGGTCTGCTCCCGCACCACGTCGAACTGCGCCCGCGCGGCCTGCCGGTCGATCCGCCCGCCAGGTGAGCGCGGCAGGTCGTCGACCGGCAGCCCACCCTCGGCCGCGAGCGTGTCCGCCATCGACTGGGTGTCGATCGCCAGCATCCACTCCTTGACCAGGAGCGCCACGACCAGCAGCGGAAGCACCAGGAAGGCGACGCCGAGCGCGATCCCGATCGGGGTGCCGGTGCCCAGCAGTGCGACGGCGCGCAGCGCCACCAACCACACGTAGAGCGCGAGCAGGACGGTGAGAGCGACGGCGCCGCCGACCGCCAGCAGCCGCGAGCGGCTCATGACAGTCCCAGCAGCGGACCGAGCCCGACGGTGAGGCCGGGCCGGGTCGCCACCTCGCGCACGGCCAGCAGGACCCCGGGCATGAAGCTGATCCGGTCGAACGAGTCGTGCCGGATGGTGAGCTGCTCCCCCGGGTTGCCGAGCAGCACCTCCTGGTGGGCCGTCAACCCGCGCAGCCGGACGGCGTGCACGTGGACGCCGTCGACCACGGCACCGCGCGCACCTGCCAGCTGCTGGCTGGTCGCGTCGGGGCTCGGGCGCAGCCCTGCGGCTGTCCGGGCCGCGCCGATGGCCTGCGCGGTGTGCCGGGCGGTGCCCGACGGCGCATCCACCTTGTCGGGGTGGTGCAGCTCGACGACCTCGACGGACTCGAACCACCGGGCGGCCTGGGCCGCGAAGTGCTCGGCGAGCACCGCGCCGATGGCGAAGTTGGGCACCACGAGCACCCCCAGCCCGGGCGCCGCGGCCAGGTGCTCACGCACCCGCGCGAGCGAGGCCTCGTCCCAGCCGGTGGTGCCGACCACGGCGTGCACCCCCGCGTCGATGAGCGTGTGCACGTTCGCCTCGGTGACCGCGGGCACCGTGAAGTCGACGGCGACCTGGACACCGCTGCGGGCCAGTTCGGTGATGTCGCCGTCTGCGTCCAGAGTCGCCACCAGCCGGAGGTCGTCGGCGCCGGACACCGCCGCGACGACCGACCGTCCCATCCGCCCGGCCGCGCCGAGCACCGCCACGTTGAGCGCATCTGCCACGGTCGCTCACCCTAGTGCTCCCCCAGGTCGTGCCAGGTGGCCGCCACATCGTCCGAGCCGACGCCGTCAGCAGCCGCACCAGCCCGGGGAGGCTCGAGCGGCCAGGGTCGCACCGTCCGTCAGGCCAGATCCACCCGGTCGATGCAACGAGCGGCGAGCGAGGCAGCGGCCGCCCTCACCTCGGCGCGCGACACCATGGCGGCGCACCAGGCGAAGTGCCCATCGGTTCCGTCGGCACTGTAGACATTGCTCGTCACCAGGGCGTAGAGGCCCTTGTAGGCGAGGAGGACGTCCGGCTCGAAGCCGAAGCGATCCACCAGCGCCTGGGTGAGGACGCGCTCGACCTCGGTGGCGTGCGGCCCGTACATGTCCAGGACGGCGGCGGCGATCGCGGCGTCGAATGCCGGCTCTGCCGGGACGCTGAGGAAGCCCCAGTCCACGACCGCGGTGACTCGGCAGGAGTCGTCCACGAGCACATTCGCGCCGCAGAGGTCCCCGTGCTGCACCCGGGGTGCGACCTCGTTTCGGGCGGCGAGGAACGTGAGCAGATCAGAAGCCGTCCTCGTGACGCCCGGGTCTCGCGCCTGGAGCTGTCCGCCGTACCTCGTGAACCGTCGGCACCCGAGATCGACGAGAGCATCCGCCCAGCGGGTCCTCGACGGCACGTACTGCTCGCCGTCGAGGATTCGCATGGCGGGCAGGTCGAACCAGAGCCCCTGCAGTCCTTCCAGCACGTCGCCGAGGGCATCGACGACCTCGCCGGCCACCGATCCGCCGTCGGGGTCGTAGAACTCGTCAAGGGGCCGCCCGGGCAGATAGCGCTCGATCCGCACCACGCGACCGTCAGCCAGATGCACGCTGCCGAGGGGTCGAGGAAGCTCGAACTGCAGACGTTCTCTGGCCAGACCTGCGTCCAAGGCGGTGATGCCCGGGCGGGGCGCCAGACCCGGGTTGGGAACCTTGCCGACCGTGTCCGGGCCGAGGCGGTAGACCCGACCTTCCATCCCGGCCGCCAGCAGTCGCGCGCCGGGGTACCCGGCATCGGCGAGGAGCAGTTCGTCGTTCCCCACGCACACCACTCCATCCCCCAGATCTCGCGCGACGTCGCGATCGTCGCATGCCTGGAGCTCCCCGCAGAGGGCGGGCGACCTCAGGATCCGCTCGCGCGGCGCAGCCCGCAGTGGTCGCTGCTGCGGTGCGGCGTCCACATCCTCGTGGTGTGCACCGGTGGGACCGGTCGCGAGCGGATCGACGTGGAGACCTGCCCCGCGCGGGCCGGCACCGTGCTGTGGCTGCGGCCCGGTCTGGGGCACTCCCGGCGCCCGGGGTCGAGGGCACGGCCGTCTGCTCCACCACCGAGCCGGCCGATGACGTGTCGCGGCCGATCGCCGGTCCGTCCGCACGAGCTCGGCTCCCATGCGTGGGCCGGCGGAGGGCACTGTGACCGCGACACGGCGACCGCCCGATGCGCCGCACCCGTCCTGCGAGCTGTCGATCATGACGGAGCTGGCCCTGCCGTGAGGGCAGGGCCAGCTCCGTCGTCGGGCGGCAGGGGTCAGGCGGTCGCGACGAACGTGGGCTGCTGCGGTGCGGCACCCTCCCCCTCGAGCACGCGCTGGTAGGCACCCAGCTGCGGGTAGAGCTCGGTGCCGACCAGCGGGTTGCGCCGGGTGCGCACGATGGTCCGCACCTGGTAGATCGCCAGCGCCACGTTCGAGGCCAGGGAGATCGCGCTGACCGTGAGCAGCGCCGCCGGGCTGTGCGAGGACTGCACCGAGAACACCGAGGTGGTCACGAGCGCGGGCACGGCCATCGTGAACATCATCCACAGCGCCAGGGTGTGCGCACGGTGCTGGAGCCAGGCACCCCGCTTGAGCCAGAACGCCGGGATGGTGCACGAGATGAGCAGCGCGGCACCGGCGTAGAAGGCGTGGTCACCGACGCAGTTGTAGACGTAGGCGAAGTTCCACAGGTCGTACGGGATGATCCAGAACCACAGCATGTCCGGCCAGATCATGTCCCGGGAACGACCCTTGGAGATGAAGATCCCGGCCCAGCCGCAGATGGTCACCAGGTTCAGCAGCCCGGCCGCGGCGTTCATGTAGTTCCACGGGCCGGGAACCATGTAGACACCGTCGACCAGACCCTTGGTCATCCCGCCGACCTGCACGTCGCGGATCACGGCCTCGGCGATGTTCAGGGCCAGGATGACCGGCGGGAACGCCAGCGCCCAGCGCTTGGCGGCCAGACCCGGCACGTAGCGCAGCGCCATGAAGCCCAGACAGCCGGCAAGGGCCGAGTACACCTTGACCCAGTGGAACCAGGTGCCGGTGGACCCGGTCGCGGTGTGCGGCCAGACGAAGATCGTGAGCACCAGTGGCAGCGCGACGAAGATGGCCAGCCCGGCCGCCTTCCACCGTCGGGTCACCTCGTTGAGACCGATGAGAGCGCCCAGGACGACGAACCACATGAGGGCCGCGTACCAGGGGATCGAGTCGAACAGGAACATCGTCATGCCTTCCGATGGGAGCCGCGGCTGCGGCCCGAGGACGTGTCGCGGGCGTCGTCACCCCAGGTCCGGCTGCTCACCCCCCACTGTGCTGCGTCCCTCAGCAGGTGCGTCCGGCTCGAGGCGCAGCACCTGGCGCACCACCGAGGCGAGCACCTCGTCCGGCACGTCGGGCTGCGTGCGGACCAGCCCGACGAGCCCGTGCACGAGCACGGTGAAGACCTCCCGCACGTGGGTGATCTCGATGCGGTGGCGCGCGGCATAGGCCTCGACCGTGGTGACCTGGAGGCAGTCCACGACGGCAGCGACGGCGCGGTCCACGAATCGCTGGTAGACGGCGGAGTTGGCGGGATCGCGCAGGTTCAGGTGGAGCGGGTGGTCCGGGTGCACCTGTTCCCGCAGCATGACGACCACGTCATGCACGGCCTGCTCGATGTGCCCGACCTCACGCTGGGCGTCCCACTGCTGCACGCGCACGACGAAGGCGGCGACCGAGCGGTCGAGCACGGCGTCGACGAGGTCGTCCATCGCCGGGAAGTAGTGGTAGACGAGCCCGCGGGTCACCCCGGCCACACGGGCCACATCGCTCACGGTGGTGCGGGCGATCCCCCGCTCGACGAACGCCTTCTGGGCCGCGTCGACGATGAGGTCGGAGCGCGCGGCCGGGTCGAGCACCGTCCGCCGGGTCACCTGGGTTGTCATGGTCCACCTCCACCCCCGAACCTAGGGGTCATTGACACATCGTCAATAGGACGAAGTGCCTGGTGAACCGGCCGGCCTCAGCTCTCGGCGCCGGCCACGCCGGCGGTCAGTCGACCTGGCCGGCCAACCACTCGGCCAGCCGACGCAGGTCCGCCGGCGCCAGTCCGGCGAACCGCTCGACCTCCCGGGGCGAGTAGCCGGCCCGCACGTACCACTCGATCGCCGCCAGCACCCGCGACGGCGCCACCGACCCGAGGCCGACGTTCTGCCGTACGACGGTCGCGAACCGGACGGCCGCCAGGTGCGTGGCCGGGTCCTGGCCGATCAGGGTGGTGAACATCGTGTGCAGCGCCGGCAGCCCGACCCCGACCGTGCGCGCCAGTTCCGCGGCGCGCACCAACCCACGGCGACGCGTCACCTCGTCGAGCGCATCGTCGAGCAGATCGGCCTGCGCGCTGTCATGCCGCGGCAGCCGCGCCAGATGGGCGAGC
>JAHIJU010000117.1 GCA_018898235.1 Actinomycetota bacterium
CCGAGCGGGTTGGCGTCGATGTCCATGCAGACGACCGCCAGGGGCAGGACCTTGGTCGACCCGGCCAGGAAGTTCTGGATCTGCCCGAGGTTGAAGTTGCCGCTGGGCTGAGTGATGTAGATGTGGCCGTTGGCGTCGACGGTCGGGCCGTCGATCCCGCCACCCAGCGCGACCTCATCCCAGTTGACCTCGGCCGCAGCGTTCTTCAACCGGACGTAGACGTTCGCCTGGGCCGTGTTGGCCGGGCAGGAGGCATCCACGGCGACCGTGGTGAACGGCTTGCCCGAGTAGTTCGTGGCACCGGTCACCTGGTCGGCGGCGGTCGCCGTCGCGAGGTTCGCGTTGTTGTTGAACAGGTAGATGTTGCCGGGGAGCAGCGGCCCCTGATCGACGGCGGAGGCGGACGACGCCGCTGCCACCCCGATCCCGGCAAAGAGCATCGTTGCGATCGCCACACCGGCGACCGAGCGCGTGTTGCGCATGACTGCACCTTTCACTTCGAGGAGAGACATCGGATCAGTTGGAAGGCATCGTGCAGACCGACGTGGGGACGCCATGGACGGCAGCGCTCGTCAGACGCCCCGTTGGAGTCAGTTGGTGGTGAAGTTGGTGACGCCGGCCGTCGTGGTGTACGCCTGGCCGCAGACACCGGTGGGCGCAACCGCGAGCTGGGTGAGGCCGCCGGCCGCGATGGCTGCGGTTGCCGCGGGGCTGCACAGGTAGCCCGAGTCGGTGAAGAGGCTGGTCACGAACGACTTCGAGATGTCGGCGCCACGCACGACGTTGTAGACGGCGCGCTTGGCGTCGAATGCCGCGTTGCCGTCGGACGCCGTGCCCGCGTCGGTGAAGGACGCCCCGCCCGCGAGGTTGGCGCGACCGACCGAGATCGGCACGACAGCGTTGTTGTAGGTGGTGAAGACCGACGTGTCCTGCTCCTCGACGGTCTGGATGACCGACCCGGCGATGGCGATGGCGGTGCCACCGTTCGCGGCCTGGAGCTGGGAGAGGAAGAAGCTGCGCGTGCCGGAGCCGTTCTGCGGGAGCAGCGCGGTGATCGTTGCGTTGGCGCCGCCGACCTGGTTCCAGTTGGTGATGGTGCCGGTGTAGATGCCGACCAGCTGCTGGGGGCTCAGCGCGGTGGGTGCGTAGGAGTTGCCTGCCTTCACGCCCGCAACGACCTCGTCAACCGCGAACGGGTACGCGGTCAGGCTGTTGGAGACCTCGGTCGACGAGAGAGCCGAGGAGGACCGCGCGAAGCTCACCGCGGCGTTGTTGCTGGCGCCGTAGAGGAGGGCCTTGCCCGCGCCGGAGCCGTTGGGGCGGGTGATCGCGGGAGTGTTGACGCGCAGCGTGATCTGCTCACCGGCGGCCTTCGTGATCGGGTTGATCGCGTCGAAGCTGGAGATGCGGGCGCCGTTCGTGGCGTTGTAGCCGGCCTTGAAGGAGCCACCCGCCGTCTTGTAGCCGTCGGCCAGCGAGTTGAGCGCGATCTGCGTGGTGTCGGAGCCGACGCCCACGATGTCCTTCGACTGGGGGGTCGGGTCAGCCGAGGCTGAGGTGGCGCTCAGGCCTGCGAGCACGGCGGCGATGGCCACTGCCGACGCGATGGAGAGCTTGACGTTCTTCATGAGAACCCTTCCGGAAACGGTCAGATCAGGCCGAACCTCTCGGCCGGGACCAATCTCTCGTTTCCGGATGAATCGCCCACGGTGGCTGGGTGAACGCGGGACGTCCCTGCACGTACCGAGGGACTGCCCCGCCCGCCGCGGGGCCTGGCGCCGACTAGAACAGGTTCGGCAGGAGGTGGCTGAGCTGCGCGGCGGTCAACCAGAGCGACGCCAGGACGACCGGCGTCGCGAGGGTCCACAGCACGGCCGCCGGGACCCGACCGCGCAGCATCGTGATCCCGAGCACCCCCGCCAAGAGCGCGCCGAGCGCGACGACGAGCATCGGCAGGTCCGATGTGTCGATCGCCAGTGGCTTCTCCGAGTCCGGGATCGCGCTGACCCGCCCGGCGCCCGTCACAGGAGTACCGGACAGGGTCGCGTCGACGTAGACGACACCCGTGGGCATGAGGTTGCTGACCTCGGCCGTGACGAGAGTGAGCCGCCCGCCGGACGTCGCCGCCGGCAGCGGGTCGCCCGCCCTTCGCACGCCGTCCACCCGGTAGGTGAAGACACCTTGGGCGGTGGTCACCTCGATCCCGTCGCCCTCCGTGAGGGTGGTGATCGAACGGAACGGCGCACCCGAGGTCAGCGCCTTGCCGTAGACCACGCTGACGCCCTTCTGGCCCGGCAGTACCGTGTCCCGGCGGTGCCCGGGCCCCGACTGCAGGTCCGACGAGGCAGTGCCCTCGACGACCACCTGCTCGAGCCCGAGCGTCGGGATCCGGAGCAGCGCGACGGGCTCGCCCGGAGCAACGGTGCCGAGCGGCGCCGTCTCCGCCGCAAGCTGCCCACGCAGCTGCGAGTGCAGCACGTTCTGGGCCCGCCCCTGGGTCAGAGCCCCCAGGGTGAGGAGCTGGAGGGCGGTCCATCCCACCAGGCCTGCGATGACGACCAGCGAGATCAGGAACGCCAGCCTGGAGTCACCCATCGGTGCACGGTCGGCGTGCGGCCGGCGCGGCATCCTCGGCCGGCGGCCGGCCTTCACCGGGCGCGGGGCCTGGCGGCTCTGATCCGCATCGGCCTCCTTCAGCGCGTCCGGCGCCGTCACGGTCACCGCGGCACCCGCGGGGTGCGACGCACGAGCGGAATCCCGACCCCGGCGATCGCCGTCAGCGCAAGTCCCGCAGGCAGCGCGCCCTTGGCCGGCCAACTGACGGTCGTCGCGGGCGTCGGCGACGTCGCAGCCTGAACAGAAGGCAACGGGGTGGGCGCCGGGAGCCCGGCGACCGCTGCGGGAGCGGGGCTCGCGGCGCTCACCTGAGAGGTCGTCGCGCTGTTGGTGACCTGGGCCTGCGTCCCGGCGGCTGCCGGCGCCGCGGGGGCAACCGTCGCCGGTGTCGACGCCTTGTCTCCGGCGAGTTGAGATGCGATCGCCTTCGCTGCAGCGGCGAGTGTCGCAGTGTCGCCGGTGCCCGACAACGGGGCGTAGCCGTCCGGAAGCTGCCCGACAGACTGACCGGGCACCTGCCCCTCAGAGGTCGCGATCTTGATGAACGATGCTGCGTCGGCAGCGACCTTCGCGTCCAGGCCTGAGGCCGGGAACGCCGCGTGCAGCACCATGGTGCCGGGATACGCCGTCGAGGAGGCGTGCAGGGCGGCGGCGTCCGGGAGGTACGGAGCGCCGGGGGCGGCTGAGGTCATGAGTGGGGCGGCCGCCTGCATCGTCGTCGCCGTCGGAGCGACGAAGGTGGCGTCGGCACCGGTGCCGGCCGTCCGCAGCGATGCGACCGGGAGCTGGTACCGCGCCGCATCGGCGAGCGTGACCAGGCCCAGCATCGCCCGGTTCCCCACCGGGTAGGTCGTGCGCACGGACTGGCAGACCTTGGTCGAACCGGGGACGAAGACCTGGGAGAAGGACTCCGGCTTGCCGATCTGCAGGTCGGTCGCGACCTTGTGGATGTCCGCCACCGGACTCATCAGTGCGGTGAACCACGCCGTCGGTTGCAGCGCCGCACAGCTGCCCGCCGAGGCGGTCTCCGTCCAGGGGTCCGCGAGCGGCCACCTGGCGCTTGGGAGAGAGGTGCCCTTGTACGCGGAGTTGACGGTCATTCCCCACGGGTCGGCCTCGCCTGCGATGAACGCCATCGCCTCCCGGTCCGCTGCGACGTAGGACGTCAGCGCCTGGACGACATCGGACGGGTCCCGAAGGCTCAGCAATGAGGCGAACGACAGACTGTTGCCGCTCCAGTAGAACACCTTGCTCGCCGCGGACAGTGATGGGTTGAGCTCCAGGAACTCCGGGTCGGAGCCCATCGAGACCGGATTGTTCGCGAGATCGGATCGGCTACCCCTCACCGGCGCGGTTCCGGGATACGACCCCGTCATGAGCTTGGCGAGCAGCCGTGGGCTCAGGTTGAGCTCGGTGAGCTGCTTCCCCGTGGTCGGGTCGTCGATGACGAATGCGATGCCGAAGCCGGTCACAGCGATGGGCGAGTAGAGCAACGGCGACGTCCCGGGTGGGGCTTCCGCCTCCGGGTACGTGCTGACCACGCCGGAGGCGTACCCCTTGCGCAGGTTCGCGAAGGCGGTGCCCTCCACCTGGTCACTGATCCGGAGCACGAACCTGTCCGATCGGGAGCAGTAGGCCGGTCGCCATTGCTCAGCCGCTCCTGAGAGCAGGGCGCTTCCGTACAGCTGCAGCGTCCCGGAACCACTCCCGGCCTGGCACGACGTGTCGGTCGGCGCCACGGTGATCGGGATGGTGAGGCGACTGTTCCAGTTCGAGGACGACCACCACCACTGGGCCGTCACCGCGGCCGAATGCGGCACCTGATCGCTCACGAACGACCCGGCCGGGCGGAGCCCCTCCTCGTTGCAGGCGGTGCTGGCATCGGCGCAGGTGAAGCCCATGATCGGGATGACCACGATCGCACACGGCACGGTGACCGAGCAGCCCAGCGAGGTGTTCTCCGCCGCGGTCCGGACCTCGAACTTCGCCGTCCCGGTGCCGTCCGTCCGCGTGGCCGCGACCTGCTCGTTCGGTCCGAGCGGGGTAGCGCTGCCCATCTCGGACGGGATTCCGGCCGGATTCGCGGCATAGTCCCACCCGCAGGGCCAGTAGCGGGTCCCGTCCGCTGCGAGGAACGGGACGATCCGCTTGGGACTCGACGCGGTCCCAGGGACCGAGGTCGTGGCCGCCGGGCACGTCGTCGACCAGTCCTGCGCTGACGGGAGAGACTCCGCCCGGTCGGCCTCCGTCGCCAGGACATCGTCTCGGTACAACCCGCCGCTCGACACCCGGCCCTGGCCGGCCCCAAGGCCCGTCGTCCAGCAGGTCTCGGGCCTGATCTGCGCCGCTGCGTCGGCGGCACTGTCATCGCCACGGCACTGGAGCACCAGAACGGGGTACTCCGTGTCGACCCAGGCGTTGCCGGAGAACACGTCCGCGCGGATGTTGCCCGACGGCCGCGCACCCGTCCAGTTCACGTCGACGACCTGCCTGCTGTGCAGATCCGTCGTCACGTCCGCACTCACGCTCACGTCACGCTGGTCGGTTGAGCGAGTTCCGTCCGCATGGGTGATGGTGCGGGTGATGAGCTTGTGAGTCGTGAACCCGGAACCCGCGGCCTGCGCGGACGAGACCACGACGATCGTCGGGAGCAGACCGAGCGCAGCCACCGCCACGACCGTCCACGCGCGCCGAAGCCTCACTGTTGATCACCCCGGTCCGACTTGCGACGCCGGTTCACCATGACCGCACCCGGGACGACGGCGAGCGCGATGAGCTCCGCAGCCGAGAGCGCGGCGAACACCCCCGTGCTGCCAGCCGGACGTGCGGCGATGGTCGTCGCGACCGCCCCCGTCGTGCCGGAGGAGCTGCCGTCCGTCGATCCGCCCCCGACGGGCAGGCCCGTCTCGGGGTCGATCTGGCTCGACGCCGCGCCCCCGGGAGACGTGGGACCCCCACTCGCGCCGGGGCTGGTGCCGGAGCTGTTCGGGCCTGCGCCGGTCGTCGTTCCCGCCTGCGTCCCCGAGACGCTGGTCGAGACCTTGGTGGAGTTGACGCACGAACCCGTCGTCGTGGTGTTCGAACCCGTGAGGTTCGGGCCGTTGCCGACCTTGTCCGAGTCGAACGGTATGGGCGCGATGCCCGCCAGGCAGTTGGCGGTGATGTCGCCCGCGGTGAACGTCGGATTCCCGCACTGCGTCACGTCCGTGGACGAGATGTTCACGTTGGAGTCGATCGCCCCCAACCTGACCACCTGCGCAATTGCGGCCTGCACCAGGTTGAGCGGCATGGGCGAGTAGCCGTACGGAGCCGCCTGCTGCTGACCCGTGCACAACGCGTACGACATGAAGTCGACGAACGTCTGCCGCTTCGCGGTGCTGTTGAGCTTCCCGTCGTCCTTGCTGGTGGGCATGATCATGTAGGAGTAGGACGAGAGCGGGTAGGTCCGCGGATCGGCGTTCGTGTACACCTTGTCGAGGTTCTGGGTCAGGTCCACCGGGCTGATCTCCGCGCTTGTCAGTGCGACGGCGACGTTGTAGGCGGTTGGCTCGACGAAGTAACCCGCAGCATTCAGGACCTTGACCACCGGGTAGTTCGCATTCAGCGCGTAAGAGTACTCGATGTATCCGATCGTGCCATTGCCCGCGGTGGACGTGATCTTGTTCATGACACCGTCCGAACCCGCCTGCCCGATCATGCGGCTGTCCGAGTTGTTGCAGTCGGTCGGGTAATAGGAGGTCAGCCCGCGCTGCCCGCAGAAACCCGACCAGTCGGCGCTGTACTGGTTCGACAACCATCGGGTGAACTGAGCGGTGGTGCCCGACCCGTCGGAGCGCACCACAGGATGGATCGGCAGGTCGGGGAACGATCGACCGTTGTTGTCCGCCTGGATCGTCGGATCGTTCCAGTTCTTGATCTGATTGGTGAAGATCTTCGCGATCGTGGCCCCGGACAGGCGCACGTCCCGCATGAGCTGCCCACCCTGCTCGAGGTGGTACGTGAATGCGGTTCCACCGGCGACGATCGGAAGATACGCATAGGGCCGGTTGGGTGACGCGTCGCTCTCTCCCGTGACCGGGTCCGTTCCCTGAAACGGGATCTCGCTCACTGCGAAGTCGTTCTGGTTGTTGCCGAAGTCCGACCGGCCGACCGACGAACCCCCACCGCTGTAGACGACGGACATCCCCATGGGCTGCACATCGGCGATCCACTGGTTGATGATCGTCTGGCTCCAGGTCGAACCGTCACCCTGCAGCAGTTCGTAGGACGCGCTGGCGGGGGTCGACTGCAGCACGATGAGCGAGGTGAGCAGCATCGACACCAGCCCCACGTGAACCGGCAAACGTGCGAGTCGCACGGACATCTTCAGCTCCAGGGGTCAGCGCCGGCCGCGTGGCCGGGCGAGGAAGCGCGCGAGGGCGAACAACCCCAGCACAAGGGCAAGCAGCATCGCGGCGGCGGCGAAGCCCCGTTGGATGAAGAGCGTCTCGCCGCTGCGCACCGTGCTGAACACGAACAACGGCAGCGAGTTCATCTGGACCTCGAAGGGGTTGATGACCAGGAAGGTCGTGGCGCCCGACGTCAGCAGCACGGGCGATGTCTCGCCGATGCCGCGCGCCACACCGAGGATGAGGGCCGTGGCCAGGCCGGGACGTGCGGTCGGCAGGACGACGGACCACACGGTGCGCCACCGGGACGCTCCTAGCGCGAGGCTCGCCTCACGGAGTCCGCCGGGCACCACCCGAAGCACGACCTCGGCAGCTCGCGCGATGATCGGGAGCATCATCACCGACAACGCCATCGCGGCAGCGAATCCCGATCGCGGCAAGCCGAGACCGAGGAGCAGGACCGTGTAGATGAAGAGGCCGGCGACGATCGAAGGAAGTGCGGTCATCGCCTCCACGACCGTGCGGATCAGTCGGGCGAAGCCGCCGCCCACCTCCGTCATGTAGACCGCGGCACCGAGCGCCAGCGGCACGGTCACCGCGACCGCTATCCCGATCTCGATCAGGGTGCCGACGATGGCGTGGAAGAACCCACCCTTGGTCAACGGGTCGCGCGGACCTACACCGGCCATGTCCTGCGTGTACATGTTCAGGTGCGGCAGGGCCGGAGCCGCCCGCACGAAGATGAACACGATCGTCGACGCCAATGCGATCCCGACCGCCGCCGCGCCGCCTGTGATCGCTGCGGCGGCGACCCGGTCGGCGACAGCTGGCCCGGGCGAGATCGCGGTGGTCGTGACCGTCACGATCAGCAGGTACAGCACGAAGGTGACCAGGACGAAGCCGAGCGGAGACCCCCACGGCAGGAGCTGGAAGCAGATGACCCACCCCAGGGCGATCGCCGCAACCGCGGACCCGATCCCGACGATCCGATCAGTTGCCGTGGACGATCCCGTACGCACCCTGTCCACCGGGCGGACCGGAGGAGCGGCATCCAGCTGGCGGACGAAGGTCCGCGGAGCCGGGGCGTTGCCCTGCGCGGCGACGTGGGTCGTTGTGGTCGTCACAGGTCCGTCCCCGCACCCGAGCGGCTCCGTGACACGACCATCGCCGCGAACGTGTTGATGACCAGAGTGATCAGGAAGAGCACGAATCCCGCGGTGAGGAGCGCTCTGAGCTGAACCGAGGACGCCTCCGCGAACCGGCCGGCGATGAGCGCCGACACGGTCTCGGTCCCGATCTCGAGCGGCCGGAACTTCAGGTCGAACGACGGCGAGATGATGAGCAGCACCGCAATGGTCTCGCCGAGCGCTCGGCCCATCCCGAGCATGGTGCCGCCGATCACACCGCCCTTGCCGAAGGGCAGCACGACCGATCGGATCACGCCCCACCGGGTCGCCCCGAGAGCGAGCGCTCCTTCCCTCTCACCGATCGGCGTCTGGCTGAACACCTCACGCATGACCGCCGCCGCCATCGGAAGGACCATCATTGCGACGGCGATGCCGGCGATGAAGGCGGACGAGGAGTACTGCAGCGCCTGCCACTGCGCCGCATGCGGATCGGAATTCACGTGGAACCACGGCATCCAGCCGAGGTACGCATTGAGCCAGCGAGCGAGGTCGCCGGCCAGCGGCTGCATGAGGTATGCCCCCCACAGTCCATAGATGATGGACGGAACCGCGGCCATCAGGTCCACCATCGACACCAGGAAGGACTTGATCCGGCCCGGTGCGTACTCGCTGATGTACAACGCCGTCGTCAACGCCAGCGGGAATGCGAACGACATCGCCACGAAGGCGACGGTGAAGGTGCCCAGCAGGGCTCCGGCGATCCCGACCTGGCCCTGGTCCGGCGCCCAGCGGTTCTCGGTGAAGAAGCTCAGGCCGTAGTGCTTGATCGTCGGCACCGCCTGCACCGCAAGGAAGACTGCGATGCCACCGGTGACGGCCAGCACGCTGGCCCCCACCGACCGCGTACCCAGGACGAAGATCCGGTCTGCGCCCGTCGGCTTGCGGGAGATCGGCCGGGGGACATCGGGGGCGGAGTCCGCGGTCCTGTCCGCCACCACCTGGGTCCCGTTCACCACGCCTCCGCTCGGCTGCGACCGGTCTGCCCCGGTCTGTCCGGCCCGATGGAACCCGGTGCCGGTGACTCCGTGGCCCCGGGACGATGAACAGGGGACGAACGCGTCCAACCTGTTCAGTGATCGCCCTCGAGGGGTGGCCGACGTGCGGAACCCGAGGTTCGCTACCTCGTCGACTGCAGCGGCGACGGCGCGTACCCGCGGTGGAAGACGTGCACCACCGGGTCCACCTGCGCCTGTCCGGCGATCTCCACGAAGGCCCGCCACGCGGCATCGCACCGCACCCGCCGGTCCTGCTCGGCGGAGCCGTGCACGACGACCTCGCCGTCGAGCGCCAGCTGCCAGCGCCAGCGGTGCGACGGTGTGACCCGCACCGTTGGTTCGAGGCGTTCACGTTCGGCGATGACCCGGTCGAGGTGGGCGTGGACGGCGGCCGCATCAGCAAGCTCCGATGCGCTGCGCCCGAGGGCGCGCCCGTTGGGGCTCACCACGCGCCACCACATGCCGCCGGTACCGGCCAACCTGTAGACCTGGAACATGGGCGTCGGCCGCTCGGCCACGTCTGCTCCTTCCGCAGCGAGACGGCCCCGCGCACACCTGGCGGGTCCACAGCGAACTCAATGGGGATCTCATGTCCAGGTGACGACCCCCAGGAGTCGGCCGTCTTGCCGGGGAGCGAACTGTCGGCACAACCGCGCAGATCCCGGAACCGGGCCCGGCCGGGTCTCAGCCGGGTCTCAGCCGGGCGTCGGGGTCGCAGTCGGGGTGGCGCTCGGCACGGGTGTGCCCGGGGTGGTAGGCGTCGGTGTCGCGGACGCCGTGAACGCAGGAACCGACGGGCGGTCCGCGACCACGAGCCGCACCCGCGAGCCGACCTCGACCCGTGCGCCGGCGGCGGGCTGCGACCCGGTGACGGCCCCTGGTGCGCCACCGGTTGCTCCGCCGACGACCTCCGCAGCGAGCCCCGCCGCCGCCAGCGCCTCGTCGACCGCCGCAGGGGCCAGACCCGCGAGCGCGGGCACCGTGGTCCAGCCCGAGGCGACGACCACGGTCACCACCGTGCCGGGCGCCACCTGTGCCGCCTGCGCCGGGTCGCTCGTCAGGACCGCGCCCGCCGCGGACGGCCCGTCGACGGTCCCGACCTCGCCGAGCACCAGACCCACGGCCTCCAGCTCGGCGCGCGCAGCCTCGAGACCGCTGCCCACCAGGACCGGCACGGCGACCGTCGCGGGCGGCACGCTGCTGGTCGCAGGCGCCGACGGGAGCTGGTCGACGACGGCTGCCGCGCTCGTCACGGTTCCCGCGCCCGTCGGCATCGCACTGGCCCCGGCCGGCCGGCCGAGGGCGACACCCGTACCCACGCCGACGGCGACCAGGGCGAGCAGCAGAGCTCCGACCGGGACCGCCCGGGCCGGCCGAACCGGATGCGGCGACTGGACCTGGGCCGGTCGGCTCGACGGCATCCAGGCCGCAGCGGGCGCAGCGGCTTCGGCCGCCGGCCGCGCCGCCTGCATCGGCCGGGTGTGCCCGTCGAAGGCCGGTGACGGCCGACGGACGACCGTGGCGGCGGGTGCGGTCGGTCGCGGGTCGAGATCCACGGCGCGCAGTGCGCGGCCCATCGCGCCTGCGTCCGGGTAGCGATCGGCAGGCGCCTTGGCCAGCGCGGTGAGCACGATCTCGTCGAGGACGCGGGGCAGCCCCGGCAGCCGGGACGACGGTGGCTCGACCAGGTCGTTCACGTGCGCCACCAGGAGCTGCGCCGGGTCGTCACGGTCGAACGGCGGCGCCCCGGTCAGCAGGTGCATGAGAGTCGCCCCCGCCGAGTAGAGGTCGGCGCGCTCGTCCCCGGGCTGGCCCCGCGCGACCTCGGGGGCCACGTAGTGCGGGCTCACCACCACGCGCCCGCCCACCTCGACCGGGGCCGCCAGGTCCGTGAGCCGGACCTGCGCCCAGCAGGGCCGCCCCGCCGCCGTCGGCACCAGCAGGTTCCCGGGTGACACGTCGAGGTGTCGCACCCCCTGCCCATGCAGGTAGCCCAGTCCCTCGAGCACCCCGACCAGCGCGGCGACGGCGTCGGCCGCGGTCGGGCCGCACCCCTGCCGGAGCAGCTCGCGGGCGCTGAGCCCCTCGACCAGGTCGAGCACCGCCCAGTCGCAGCCGCCGGTGCTCCCGAGGTCGAGCACGCGGACGATGCGGGGGTGCACGAGCCGGGCGGCCGCGACCGCCTGCACGCGGACTGAGTCGTCGGCGGCGACCCGCGCCCACTTGACCGCGACCGGGCGGTCCAGCAGCTCGTCGTGCGCGGCGTAGACGTCGGCGCTCCCGCCACGTCCGAGGATGTCCCCGAGCCGGTACCGACCTGCGAGCAGCTCGCTCATGCCGAGGCGGTCCGCGCGTACGCGTCGGCCCGGCTCAGCACCGAGGCGACGTACGCGTCGTCATGGTTGTAGGCCCGCACCGCGGTCCACCACCCGTCGGCACCGGCCAGGTCGCCACCGGAGGCGCACAGGTAGTGGCCGGCGGCGAGCGCCGCATCGTCCAGGTCGTTCGGGTCGGCCACACCGTCGCCGTCCGCGTCGACACTCCACCGCTGCCAGGTCGAGGTCAGGAACTGCATCGGACCGACGGCGTGGTCCCAGGTGGGATCGCCGGTCCACTGCTGCGATCCGGCGGAGGCGCGGATCGCGGCGAACCCGCCCACCCCGTCGAGCGCTGGGCCGAGGATCGGCTGCAGCGGCCGGCCGTCGTCACCGAGTGTGGTGCCACCGTGCGTGCCGTGCCCGGACTCGATCGCGCCGATGGCTGCGAGCGTGGTCCACCCCAGGTGGCAGCCGGGGTCGCTCGTCTCGATCGCGAGGGTCGCATCGGCGTAGGCGGCCAGCGCCCGCGCGGGGATCCCGGCCGCGGATGCGGTGCGGGTCACCCAGTCCGCGGCCGCATGCGGGGCGGGGTCGGCGGTGAGGGCTCCCGACATCGGCTGCGAGCCGGCCTCGGTGGCGGCAGCGGTGGGTGCCGCACTGGCGGTGGCAGCGACGATCGCCGGGAGCGGGGTCGGGATCGCCTCGGCCCGCGAGGCGGTGCCGATCTCCGGCTGCTGGAGCCCGATGGCCACCCCGGCGGTGCCGACCAGCAGCGCCGCCGCCGCGCCGACCACGAGGTAGACCGGCTCAGGGATCGCGATGCGGACCACCTGCCCAGCCTCCCGCCGGGACGAGACCCGTCGGCCACCGCAGGGTGACGAACGGCTGAACGCCGGGTGCCGACCCGTCCGCCGACCCGCGCGGGCCGGCGGACGGCGAGCGTCAGGCCGGCAGGATGCCCGCGGTCGCCGCGGCGTAGCGCTCGCGGACGCCGGGCGCCACCGAGCCGTCGACGGGGGTGACGACCAGCGAGGACTCCCACGCGGGGGCCACCTCGCCGCCGGTCAGCGTCCAGGCGGCCTGCCGCGCGGCGCCGTCGGCGACGTACTCCCCCGGCTCCGGCACCAGCACCGGGACCCCGAGCACCCCGGAGGCGAGCTGCTGGACGGCCGCCGACCGCGCGCCACCGCCGATGAGGAAGGCCCGCTGCACCTGGACCCCGACGGCGCGCAGCGCATCGAGCCCGTCGGCCAGGGAGCACAGCAGCCCCTCGACGGCGGCCCGCGCGATGTTCGCCGGGGTGCTGTTCGCCAGGGTGAGCCCGGCCAGGGTGGCGGTCGCCTCGGGACGGTTCGGGGTGCGCTCACCCTCGAACCACGGCACCAGGGTCAGGCCCTGGGCGCCGACGGGGGCGGACAGTGCGAGCCGCGCGAGCTCGCCGTGGTCGACGCCGAGCAGGGCGCAGGCCCAGTCCAGGATGCGCGCGGCGTTGAGCGTGCAGGCCAGCGGCAGGTAGTTCCCGGTGGCGTCCGCGAAGCCGGTGACCAGGCCCGACGCATCGGCGGTCGGCGTCGAGGAGATGGCGCTGACCACGCCCGAGGTGCCGATCGAGACGGCCACGTCCCCGGGCCGCAGCCCGAGGCCGAGGGCGGCCGCAGCGTTGTCGCCCGCGCCGGCGCCCAGCAGCGCACCGGACGTCGAGCGCCCCGCGGCCTCGTGCGGGCCGAGCACCCGCGGCAGCACCGGGACGGCACCGAACGCCAGCTCGAGCAGATCGGTGCGGTAGGCCTCGTCGAAGGGCGACCAGTACCCGGTGCCCGACACATCGGACCGGTCGGTGACCAGATCGGACAGGGCGCCGGCACCGGCGATCTGCCAGGTCAACCAGTCGTGCGGCAGGCAGACGGCGGCGACCTTGGCGGCGTTCTCCGGCTCGTGGCGGGCGAGCCAGCGCAGCTTGGTGACGGTGAGCGAGGCGACCGGGACCGAGCCGACGGCCTTGGCCCACGCGGCGGCGCCCGCGACCGGGTCGCCGTCACCGAGCTCGGCGACCAGGTCGGTGGCGGCCTGCGCCGATCGGGTGTCGTTCCACAACAGGGCGTCACGGACCGGCGCACCGGCCTCGTCGAGCGTCACCATGCCGTGCTGCTGCCCGCCGACGGCCAGGGCTGCGACGTCGTCCAGCCCACCGGCGGCGGCTGCGGCCTGCTCGAACGCGGTGAGCCAGGCGCGTGGGTCGACGGCGGTGCCGTCCGGGTGGGTGGCCCTGCCTTCCCGCACGAGCGCGCCGGTGTCGGCGTCCCGGACCACGACCTTGCACGACTGGGTGGACGAGTCCACCCCGGCGACGAGCGTCATCGCTTGCACCCTTCACGCACCGGGGACGGCCCGGGACCGACCGGGCCGGGCCCGGGGACGACGGTGCGGGTGCGCGCCCGACAGGGGGGTTGGGCGCGCACCCGCAGGTGGTCGGCACCGCGGGGGCGGTGCGACCGGCGACGGCCCGGCAGGGCCGCCGGGTTCAGCGTGCGCCGAGAGCGTGCTCGAGCGCGAGCTGGTTGAGCCGGACGAAGCCGAACCCGTGTGCACCGACGGCGTCCGGGTCGACGTCCTCGTAGGCGGACCGGTCGGCCAGGAAGTCGGCCAGGGTCTCACCCTTGGCCAGCGTCGGGACGGCCAGCGACAGCACACCCGCCTCCTCGACGGCGGCCTGGACCTCGGGGTCGGCCCGGAAGGCCTTGGCCCGCTCGGCCAGGATGAGGTAGGTCGACATGTTCGCGGCGGCGGAGTCCCAGACGCCCTTCATGTCCTCGGTGCGGGACGGCTTGTAGTCGAAGTGACGGGGGCCGTCGTACGTGGCCCCGCCCGACGGGAAGCCGTTCTCCAGCAGGTCGACGGTGCCGAAGGCGGAGAACAGGTCACCGTGGCCGAACACGAGGTCCTGGTCGTACTTGATGGACTTCTGGCCGTTGAGGTCGATGTGGAAGAGCTTGCCCGACCACAGCGCCTGGGCCAGGCCCGAGGTGTAGTTGAGGCCGGCCATCTGCTCGTGCCCGGTCTCGGGGTTCACGCCGACGATGTCGCCGTGCTCGAGCTGGGCGATGAAGGCCAGGGCGTGTCCGACGGTCGGCAGGATGATGTCGCCGCGGGGCTCGTTGGGCTTGGGCTCCAGGGCGATCTTGAGCCCGTAACCCTTCTCCTTGATGTAGGCGGCGACGGTGTCGATGCCCTCGGCGTAGCGCTGGTGCGCGGCGTACAGGTCCTTGGCCGAGTCGTACTCGGCGCCCTCGCGGCCACCCCACATGACGAAGGTCGAGGCGTCCAGGGAGGCGGCGAGGTCGACGTTGCGCAGGATCTTGCGCAGCGCGTAGCGACGCACGCGACGGTCGTTCGAGGTGAACGCGCCGTCCTTGAAGATCGGGTGACTGAAGGTGTTGGTGGTCACCATCTCGACGGTGATCCCGGTCTCGGCGAGCGCACCGCGGAAGCCGTCCAGGATCTTCTCGCGCTCGGCCTCGGAGGAGCCGAACGGGATCACGTCGTCGTCGTGGAAGGTGACGTGGGCGGCGCCGAGCTTGGCCAGCTCGTGCACCGAGGTCACCGGGTCGAGCCACGGCCGCGTGGCCGAGCCGAACTGGTCCTTCGCATCCCACCCGACGGTCCAGAGACCGAACGAGAACTTGTCCTCGGGAACCGGCTTGCGCACCATCACGCACACTCCTCATCGTGGCTCGGAAGTAATTTTGTCGCGTGCTGAAGTTATCGCCGTCCGGCGGTAGGGTCAACTCGTGACCACCCGTGCGACCCAGCGTCCCCGTCGCCCTGCCGGGACGCGCGCACGCAGCACCCGTGGAACCCCGTTGACCCTGGTCCTCGCTCATGTGCTGGCCAGCCCGGACCCGGTCGCCCGCGCCCAGGTCGCGGCAGCCACCGGACTGTCCGCGGCCACCGTGTCGGTGGCCACCGACCAGCTCGTCACCGCCGGCCTTCTCCGTGAGCTCGACCCGGTGCCGGTCGGGCGCGCCGGCCGTCCGGCCGCCCCGCTGGCCCCGGCCCGCGGCACGGTCGCCGGGATCGGCATGGAGGTCAACGTCGACTACCTGGGCGTGCGAGCGATGGACCTCGCGGGCCGGGTGCTGCGCGAACGCGTGGTCTACGGCGACCTGCGGGGACGCGCACCAGGGCCCGTGCTCGACCAGCTCGCCGACCTCGCGGGCCAGGTCGTCATCGCGCTCGACACCGAGGACGTCCGGGTCGCGGGCACCGCGCTCGCCCTGCCCGGTCTGGTGGACCGGGTGACCGGCCCGCTGCGCCTGGCCCCGAACCTCGGCTGGCGCGACGTCGACGTCCTCGGCCACCTCGCCGGCCATCCCGTGCTCGGCGACCTGCAACCACGTCTGGGGAACGAGGCCAACCTCGCTGCCCGGGCCGAGGCCAACGCCCGCCGCGGCGCCGAGCTGCCGAGCTTCCTGTACGTCTCGGGCGAGGTCGGCATCGGCGCTGGTGTCGTGGTCGACGGAGTCATCGCACCCGGGCGCCACGGCTGGAGCGGCGAGATCGGCCAGATGGTGGTGCGGGTCGACCTGGGCACCGACGGCGGCACCCTCGAGCAGCTGGTCGGTCAGGATGCGTTGCTGCGCGGCGCGGGTCTGGCACCCGGCCGGCCGGTGGGCGATCTGGTGGCGGCGCTGGCGGCGGGCGAACCCCGCGCCACCTCCACGGTGGGCGAGGCCGCGCGGGTGCTCGGCTACGCGCTGGCGTCGGCGGTGAACGTGGTCGATGTCGACGAGGTGGTGCTCGGCGGCAGCTTCGGCGCCCTGTTCGACCACCTGCACGCCCAGGTCGAGGAGCGGCTCGCCGAGTCCGTCCTGTTCGCCCCCTGGGCACCCGTCCGGGTCAGCCGAGCACGCGGTGGCGACCTGCCCGCCATGACCGGTGGCGCACTGGCCGTCCTGGCCCAGGTCATCGCGCACCCCGAGGTCTGGGTGGGGGCGCCCGGATAGTTTCCTTCGCGCACCGAAGTATCTGGTGCCGTGGCGCGAGGTCCCACCCGGGAGCAGGATGCGTCGCACACGCCGCCACGCGGAGGACCGATGGACACCGGCACCACCACGCTGCACCCGACCGCCCCGGGCGAAGCCACCGGCGCCGGCACCACCGAGCTCGATGCCGGGCAGCGGGCAGCGGCCGGGAAGGCCGCGCGCCGCAGGCTCCCGCTCGCGGCGCTGGCCGACCACGACCCGGGCCCCGACCGACCGGACCCGGTCGCCCTGCTCGAGCAGCAGGCCGCGACCCGGGTGCCCGAGCTCGTGCCGCTCCGATACCGACGGATGCTTGCCTCCCCGTTCGCGTTCTACCGGGGCGCCGCGCTCGGGATGGCGCACGATCTGGCGGCCGGCCCCAGCTCGGGGCTGCGCGTCCAGCTGTGCGGGGATGCGCACCTGTCGAACTTCGGGGTGTTCGGCTCGGCCGAACGACGCCTCGTGTTCGACCTCAACGACTTCGACGAGACCCTGCCGGGCCCGTTCGAGTGGGACGTGAAGCGGATGGTCGCGAGCTTCGAGATCGCAGGCCGGGACCGCGGGTTCAGCGCCGCTGAGCGCTCCGAGATCGCCCTGCTCGCGGCCTCTTCCTACCGCCTCGCGATCCGCGACTTCGCCGGGCGGCCCGCGCTCGACGTCTGGTATGCCCGCGCCGATATGGACGAGCTGATGTCGGAGGCCGGCCGCTGGCTCGCCCCCCGCGGTCAGCGGCGCACGGCGACGGCCCTGGCCAAGGCCCGCCGACGCGACAGCCTGCACGCCTTCGACCGCCTCGTCACGACCGTGGGCGGGACCCCTCGGATCGTGAGCGACCCGCCCTGGGTGGTGCCGATCGAGGACATGTACTCCGACCACGACGCCTCGGCCGGCTACGACCGGCTCCGGGCCGTGCTGCGGTCGTACCGGCGTTCCTTGGAACCCGACCGGCGGCACCTGGCCGAGCACTACACGCTCGTCGGCGTGGCCCACAAGGTGGTGGGGGTGGGCAGTGTCGGCACCCGCGCCTGGATTCTGCTGCTCCTCGGCAAGGACGCCGGCGAACCGCTGTTCCTGCAGGCCAAGCAGGCTCAGGCCTCGGTGCTCGAACCGTTCGCGGGCAGGAGCCGGGCCGGTCAGCACGGACGCCGGGTGGTGCTCGGCCAGCGACTCATGCAGGCCAGCAGCGACATCTTCCTGGGCTGGACGCGCAGCGGTGACGGCAGCGACGGGATCGACTACTACGTGCGCCAGCTGCGTGACTGGAAAGGCTCGATCGACATCGAGCAGATGATGCCGGGCGGGATGGCCGCCTACGCCCGGCTGTGCGGCTGGACGCTCGCGCGGGCACACGCCCGGTCGGGCGACCGGGTGGCACTCGCGGCCTACCTGGGCGGCAAGGACACCTTCGAACGGGCGCTCGGCGAGTTCGCCCTCGGCTACGCCGACCGCAACGAACGTGACCACGGGCTCCTCGTGCAGGCCGTGCAGGAGGGCCGCGTGGTCGCCGCGGACGAGGCCTGATCCGACCACGTCGACCGAGACGCTCCCGCACGGCACGCGGAGGCTGTCGACGGCGGCGGACCTCCCCGTACGGCGCGCACCGATACCCCCTGGGGTATGGTCGGGTCATGACTCAGCCCCGCCCGCGCGGTACGAGAACGCCGCGATGACCGCGCCGGAGGTGCCGGTCGCACCGGTCCGGGCCCCCTCGGCCGCACCGCGGCGGATCTGGGTCGGCCTGCTCGCAGCACCCCTGCTGTGGTGGCTGCTGTCGGTCGCGGGCGGAGGCCTGGACGCGGCGACCTCACCCGCCTGGATCACCTTCGTGGCCCTCGCATCCATCGCCTCGGCCGCCACCCTCGCCAGCTACGTCCCGGCCACCGGGCTGACCCCCGCATGGGGCTGCAGCTCGTGCGCCGTCGTCGCGGCGGCGACCGTGCCCGTCGCGGCGGGGCTGCTCGCCTCGGCGCCCGGCAAGGTGCCGTCCGCCTCGCTGGCCCTGCTCGTCACCGCGTTCGGCTTCGCCCAGCGGCTGCGGGACCCGCGCACGTGCCCGACCGGACCGGGCACCCCGGCCTGAGCCGGCCGACCTGTCCCGCACCCGCCCGCGCGCTCCCGGCGGCCGACGCGCCGGGCCCCTCGAACGACGTCCTCACCTGCGATGTGACGCACCCCACGTCCGTACCCCCCCGGGTATCCGACCTGAGTCCTGGGATGACCCGGGAGCCCGCCCCTACCGTCGTGTCATCACCCCTCGTGGAAGGAACGACCCGTGAAGATCGTCGTCGTCGGCGGAGTCGCAGCAGGCATGTCGATCGCCGCCCGGGCCCGCCGCCTGGACGAGCACGCGGACATCGTCGTGTTCGAGCGCGGGCACCACGTCTCGTTCGCCAACTGCGGGCTGCCGTACCACATCGGCGAGACGATCAAGGATCGCTCCCGCCTGCTGCTGCAGACCCCGGCCAGCCTGCGTGACTCCCTCGACATCGACGTGCGCAACGGCGTCGAGGTCCTCGCGATCGACCCCACGGCCAAGACGGTGCGCGCACGTGTGCGGGACACCGGCGAGGAGTACGACGAGCCGTACGACCGCCTAGCCCTCGCGCCCGGCGCGGACCCGGTGCGACCCGCACTGCCCGGGATCGACCTCCCGTCGGTTCACGTACTGCGTCGGATCGGTGACATGGACGTCATCAAACGCGCGGTCGACGGCGACGGCGGCCCGAAGCGGGTCGGCGGCATCGCGCACGCCGTCGTCATCGGGGCCGGGTACATCGGTCTGGAGATGGCCGAGAACCTGCACGAACGCGGGGTCAGCGTCGAGATCGTCGAGATGGCCGACCAGATCGTCCCGCCGCTCGACCGCGAGATGACCACCACGATGGAGAACTACCTGCGCTCACACGGCGTGAAGCTGCACCTGGGCACCGCCGCAGCAGCCTTCAGCACCCGGTCCGACGGCCGCACCCAGGTCGAGCTGCGGGACGGCACCTTCCTCACCACGGATCTGGTGGTCATGGCCGCCGGGGTGCGCCCCAACGTCACGCTGGCCAGAGCCGCCGGGATCGAGCTCGGACCCCGCGGCGGGATCGCCGTCGATGCGCACATGCGCACGTCCGACCCGTCGATCTGGGCCGCCGGCGATGCCGTCGAGGTCCGCCACACGGTGCTCCCCGACACGTGGCTCATCCCGCTGGCCGGTCCGGCGAACCGGCAGGGCCGGGTGGCCGCCGAGAACATGTGCGGCCGCGACACCACCTACACCTCGACCCAGGGCACCTCCATCGTCAAGGTGTTCGACATGGTGGCCGGAGCCACCGGGGCCAGCGAGAAGCAGCTCGAGGCGGCCGGGATCGACTACCTCACGGTGCAGACCCACCCGCACGGGCACGCCGGGTATTACCCCGGCACCGCGATGATGGACGTCAAGCTGCTCTTCTCCCCCACCGACGGCGCAATTCTCGGCGCTCAGATCTCCGGTTTCGACGGGGTCGACAAACGGCTCGACGTACTGGCCACCGCACTGCGTGCAGGAATGACGGTGCACGACCTCGAACAGCTCGAGCTGGCCTACGCGCCACCGTTCGGATCGGCCAAGGACCCGGTCAACATGGCCGGTTTCATGGCTTCGAACGTGCTGCTCGGCGATCTGCAGCTCTGGTACGCCAAGGACTGGCCGCAGGCCGTCGAGGGCACCCGCATCATCGACGTGCGCGGGCCCGACGAGTTCGAGATGTGGCACCTGCCGGGGGCGGAGAACGTGCCGCTGTGCGAGATCCGGACCGCGAGCGCCGACTGGGACACAAGCACCCCGATCCGGCTGTACTGCGCCGTCGGGTTCCGCTCCTACCTGGCCTACCGGGCGCTCGTGCAGCGTGGGTTCACGGACGTCGCCACGCTGTCCGGTGGGATGACGACGTTCCGGGCCTACCACCACGTGGCACCGAGCGAGGTCGACACCGCCACCCCGGTGATCTCCTACGCCGAGACCGCGAGCAGCGCGAAGCCGGCCGCCTCGGGGGTGGTGGTCGATCTGGACTGCACCGGCCTGGCCTGCCCCGGACCGATCATGGCGCTGCGCAAGGAGATCGAGCACCTGGCGCCCGGTGACGAGGTGCTCGCCCATGTGTCGGACCCCGGATTCCGGCTGGACGCACCGGCCTGGGCCGCGACCAACGGCCACGAGCTGCTCGAGCTGGTCCCGGAGGGGCCGGGTTACGTGGCGCGTTTCCGCAAGGGTGGCGGATCGCCCGCCGGTCGTGCAGTGGCGACCAAGCAGAAGAAGACCTTCATCGTCTTCTCCGGCGACCTGGACAAGGTGCTCGCCACCTTCATCATCGCCAATGGTGCGGTCGCGATGGGCGAGGAGGTGGCGATGTTCTTCACCTTCTGGGGGCTGAATGCGTTGCGCCGCCCGAACGCGCCGGCGGTGGCCGACAAATCGATGCTCGACAAGATGTTCGGCGCAATGCTGCCGTCCGGCCCGGACAAGCTCAAGCTCTCCCAGCTCCACATGCTGGGCGCCGGGACAAAGATGATGAAGAAGGTGATGACGGACAACAAGGTGCCGTCACTGCCCGAGCTCATCGCCTCCGCCCAGGCCGGTGGGGTCAAGATCGTCGCCTGCACCATGACCATGGACCTGCTGGGCATCGACCGCGCCGAGCTGATCGACGGCGTCGAGCTGGGCGGGGTGGCCACCATGCTCGGCGATGCCAACGACTCGAACGGCACCTTCTTCATCTGAGGCGGTCGCGCCGGCAGGGGTCGTCACCGGTGCGCACACACCGTCGACGCACATCGGCGCCGGCTGGTCGAACGCAAGCAGCACGAGTCCCGGGTCGGTGGAGCTCATGCGGCACGCTCCGCCGCGACGCGGGTCAGGGCCTGGGCGAACACCTCGGGCGCCTGGGCCCCGGAGACTCCGTAGCGCCCGTCGATGACGTAGAACGGCACGCCCTGGATGCCGTAGGCCACGGCCTGGTCGAGGTCGGCCTGCACAGCGGCGGCGTAGCGCCCGTCCGCCAGGGCGGCACGGGCCTCGTCGGCGTCGATCCCGACCTCGACCGCGTACCCGACGAGGTCCTCGACGCGCCCGACGTGCCCGCCCTGGGTGAAGTAGGCCTCGAACAGCCGCTCGGCGAGCTCGAGCTGGCGCCCGTGCGCCTTGGCCAGGTGCAACAGCTCGTGGGCCTTGAGGGTCTTGGTGTGCTGCAGGGCGTCGAAGTCGTAGTCGAGCCCCACCTCCCGGGCGATCCCACCGACGTGGTCGAGCATCTGGTGCACCTGATCGGCGGGCAGCCCCTTGTGCCGGGCGAGGAAGTCGACCTCGCTGCCCTCGAAGTCGACCGGGGTGTCCGGGGCCAGCTCGAAGGAGTGGTAGGTCAGCGCGACCGAGGGGGCCTGGTCGCCGAGCGAGGCCAGCCCGGCCTCGAAGCGCCGCTTGCCGATGTAGCACCACGGGCAGGCGATGTCGGACCAGACGTCGATGGTGATGGGTGTGCTCACACGCGTGCCAACCACCGCCCTCGATCCGGTGTTCCCCGACCGTGGGCGGCCGAGCCTGAGGTCCGGTCGGCCGACCGACCCGCACCGACGCGAGACGCCGCGGACCGCGGTGGGACCATGACGGGACAGCGCGTGCACCGCACCGCGCGCTCCGACCGCGAGCCGATGACCTGGAGAGGCCCGATGCCGCAGACCACCGAGCAGGGCGAGATCGAGCGCCTGGAGAGGGCCGCGCTGGACGAGCTCACCGAGCTGCTGTCTGGTGCGGCGGTGTGCAGGGTGCCTGCCGATCGGGCGGTGCGCGCCAAGCGGCTGGAGGGTCGCGCCGCGGCGCTCGCCGATCTGCGCCGGGCGCTCGCCGAGCCCGGCGCGCAGCTGGCCGCGGCGATCGGCCAGGTCGATGCCCGGTGGTCGTCCGGCCCCGGCGGCCCGTTGTGGGACGCCTACCGCACCGGTGGCCGCCAGGCGCTCGCCGAGCTGGCGGCCAGCACCGCGGAGGGCTGAGAGGGGCCCCGGTCGACGTCAGGCGCGGTCGCGCGGCCCACGGACGACCGGGTGCCCGGCCGAGACCCATGCGGAGGTGCCTCCGAGCACGCTGGTGACCTCGCGACCTGCACGGGCCAGTGTCTCTGCCGCGACACGGCTGCGGTTGCCGGACTGGCAGATCACGTAGACCCGGCCGTCGCGCGGTATGTCGCCGACCCGGTACGGCACGGTCGACAGCGGGATCAGGCGGGCGCCAGGAACATGCCCGTCCTCGAACTCGTGCGGTTCGCGGACGTCGATCACGACGGCCCCGTCCGCACGTGCCGCCGCGAGCACCGTCACATCCACCTCGGCCATCCGTCGATCTCCTCTCGAAATACCCCCGGGGGTATTTCGAGCCTAGCGCACCGGAGGCAGCTCAGGCGGACGCGAGCGGTAGCCGCACGGTTACCGTCGTGCCCAGACCAGGAGCCGAGACGAGCTCGACCCGGCCCGCATGCGCCTCGACGAACTCGCGGACCACGGCCAGCCCCAGCCCGGAGCCGGGCATCCGGACATCCCCGGCACGGAAGTACCGATCGAACACGCGGGCCTGATCCGCGGCGGCGATCCCGGGCCCGGTGTCCCGGACCTCCAGCACCACGACACCCGCACCAGGTCCGATCGGCAGCCCGGCCGCCCCCTGGACCGAGACCCGCACCTCGACCTCGTCCCCCGGGCGGCAGTGCCGCGCACAGTTGGCCAGCAGGTTCCCCACCACCTGGTGCAGACGGTCGGCGTCGCCGAGCACCGGAGCGGACCCGTCGACCCGGCCGGTCACCGTCAGACCGGCCGCCCGCAGCTCGGGCATCCGCGCGGCGACCTCATCGGCGACCACCCCGGCCAGGTCCACCCGGCCGATCTGCGACGCCGGTGCCGCATCGTCCACCTGTGACAGCAGTGCCAGGTCACCGACCACCCGGCCCAGCCGCACGCTCTGGTCGTGCAACCGGGACAACGTCGCCGGGTCGGCCGGGACCAGTCCGTCGCGCAGCTCCTCGAGCCCGGCCTGCAACGCCGCGAGCGGCGTGCGCAGCTCGTGCGCCACATCGGCCGCCATCTGTCGCCGCGCGGCTGCGGACCGCTCGACCGCATCCGCCGCCTCGTTGAACCCGCGGGCCAGGTCACCCAGCTCACCGGACGCCGACTCGTCGGCCCGCAGGTCGCGTCGACCCCGGGCGAACGACTGCGCCACCCGGCCCAGCCCGGCCAGCGGTGCGGTCAGCCACCGGGTGGTCAACCAGCCGGCGAGCACCGCCACGGCGAGCGCGACCACCGAGGCCACCACC
>JAHIJU010000118.1 GCA_018898235.1 Actinomycetota bacterium
CCTCTCCGTGGCGGTCTCCGTGGTGCGGGCCATGTCCTTACCGGCATCGCCGAGCGCGTCAGCGGCCTTAGTCCCGGTGCGCTGGGCCTCGCGGGCGACGTCGTCGAGGGACCCGGCGACGTCGTCGAGTGCGGTCTCGACGCGGCCAGCGCCCTTCAGGAACGCGCCGACGTCGTCGATGATGCTGATCTTGATGGGCATCAGCGGGCCGCCCTGTCGACGGCGTCAGCGAACGTTCGCACGACTGTCTGCGCGAACAGCGACGCGAGGCGGGGAGCGAGCTCCTTGGCCGCAGACCAGGCGATCCGGCCCTTGCGGGTCCGGGACGGCATCTGCCGGGCGGTGTGCCGCGTGACCGAGGTGGTCCCTCCGTGCTTGGTGCGCCGGTCGTAGGTGCTGACTTCCTCGCGGTCGGCACCGAACTCCAGGGGCTGCCAGGTGTCGGTTGGGATCAGCCCGCCCTTCAGCTTGCGGCGTGAGCCTGCGGCCACGAGCACGGGCGGGTTGCCTGCCAGGATGCGGGCGCCCTGGGCGATCACCTTGCGGTCGAGGTCCGTGCGGGCGCGGCTCTGCACGGCGTTCTGCCAGACCGGGGACATGGTCGCGCGGACCTGCCGGTTCGTCTCGTTGCGGACGTCTCGGCGGGCCTGGCGCAGCGCGAGCGACACAGCTTTCAGCCGGTCGTCTCCCCGGACGGTGAGCATCAGGCGCCAGCGGTGGGGACGGGCTTGCCGATGACCTCCAGCGTGACGGTGGTCGTGGCCAGGGCGGTGGACGCCGAGCCGCCGACGCTGGCCGGGGACAGCACGGTGGACCCGGACCAGACGGTGCCGCCGTCGCGCGGCACGAGCGTGAACGCCACGGTCTCGCCCTCGTGGTCGAACAGGTAGCGCAGCAGCCCGGCAGGGTCGTCGTCCTGGAGCAGGCCGACCGCCAGCTTCCAGTCGGCCGGGCTGCGGTACTTGTTGCCACCGATGCCCAAGACGGCGTCGACCGTCTGGGGCTGCAACTCGGCCTGTGTGACGGCGGTGGTGTAGTCGTCGGCGCCGAGCGTGAGCTGGGCCGCGTTCATGGCGTACGGGGTGGTGAGTGTCTTGATGGCCATGTCAGTCCTCCTGGGTGATGGCGGCGTAGGCGGTGAGGTCGATGCGGTACCCGTGCCAGCGGGGGCCGTCGTTGTCGTTCATGACGGCCCGCTCGGCCTTGGTCCAGCGGGCCCACTCCAGTGGGTGCAGGACCGTGAGCAGGTCGTCCAGGGCCGCATCGAGCAGGTCGTCCACGCGGGCGGGGTCGGCGGCGCCGGTCAGGGCCCAAACGGTCAGCCCCACGGTGAGGGACCCGGCGGCGGGGCCGGGGACCAGGTCGGAGCACCAGACGCGGACGGTGATGGTGTCGGGGTCGATCTGGTCGGGCGGGCTGGCGAGTGCCGCCACGCGGTACTTGTCGGTGGGGAGCCCGGCGGTCAGGTCGGCGGCGAGGCGGGTGCGGGCGCTCATCGGACGACCGGGACGCCGCGCTTGGGACGCAAGAGCGACTTGACGTCCTGCGAGAGGGGGCGGACGCGCACGGCGTATCCGTCGCCGTAGCCGATGACGTCGCCGTCGCGCTCCTGCGCCTGCCACAGGCCACGGACCTGGAGCACCTCGGCCTGCTTGTACCGCTCGGGGATGGGGGCGCCATCGGCCAGGGCCGGGGCGTAGACGGCGAGCTGCTCGTGTGCGGCCAGCAGGGCCGTGGCAAGCACGTGGTCGGACAGCGGTGCGTCGGCCCACCGGTCGCGCAAGTAGTCCAGGTCGGCGCACCAGGTGCCGCTCACGTCGACCGTGTCGGTCGTATCGCTCATGATCTACGCCCCGGTCCTGGTTCAGCCTGCGGCCGGGCCGACGAGGGCCAGGGACTTGGCGTCGTTGATGAGCTCGGCGTGGTAGCCGAAGACGCCGGACTGCACGCCGCCGTTGGCGACGTTGACGGTGTCGACGCGGGTCGGGGACGCGCCCGGCAGCTCGTAGACGGTGGCGCCGCCCTTGTTGCCGACCAGCACCTTGCCGGCCAAAGCGGCGGCGGCGGACGGCCGGATGGCGAACCCGGCGAGAGACCCCTCCTCGAGCTGGAGCGCGGCGGACAGGTAGGCGAGGACGTCGTCAGAGCGGGTCAGCAGGAACTCGCGGTAGAGGTCCGAGCCCACCAGCGCGAACGTCGGGAGGGGCCGCTCGGCGGTGATGATCGAGATGGCACCGTCCACGATGTAGGCGGCGGCCTTGGCGACCCCGGCCGGGATCGCGCCACCCACGACGGCCGTGGCCGCTGCGATGGCGGCATCGCGGGCGATGACGTCCAGCTTGCGGTCGTAGTC
>JAHIJU010000119.1 GCA_018898235.1 Actinomycetota bacterium
CTGCACCTGCGCGGGGTGCGGCCCGACCCGGCCCGGCGGGAGGCGATGCTGCGGCGGTTCGAGCTCGACCCGACGAAGCGGGCCGCCACCTACTCCAAGGGCAACCGGCAGAAGATCGCGTTGGTCGCGGCCTTCAGCGCCGATGTCGACCTGCTGGTGCTCGACGAGCCGACCTCGGGCCTGGACCCGCTCATGGCCGCGGTCTTCGAGCAGTCCGTGCGGGAGGCCGTCGACCGCGGCACCTCGGTGCTGCTGTCGAGCCACATCCTCGCGGAGGTCGAGGCGCTGTGCGACACCGTGACCATCATCCGCGCGGGCCGGGTGGTGCAGCAGGGCACGCTCACCGAGCTGCGCCACCTCACCAGGTCCAGCGTGAGCGTGCGGATCGGTGGTGACCCGGGCGCCCTGGCGGCACTGCCCGGTGTGCACGACCTGACCAGCGAGGCCGGTGTCGTCCGGTTCTCGGTGGACGATGCGGCCGTCGGATCGCTCGCCGCGGCGCTGGCCGGTCTGGACCCGCACGGGCTGACGATCGCGCCGCCGTCGCTCGAGGAGCTGTTCCTGCGCGAGTACGGCGACGAGCTCGCCGCGCTGGAGCACGGCCGCGACGACGGCGCCGACGACGGGCGAGACGACGGGTCCGCGGCGACCCGTCGATCGGTGGCCGGTCGCCGGCGGGCCGGTACCCGGTGGAGTGCCCGATGAGCGCGACGGCTGTTCGGCTGCCGCGGCCGGCGCGCTCGCTGCCGACCGGCTGGGCCACCGGGACGGGACGGCTGACCGCCTTCGCGCTGCGGCGTGACCGGATCACCCTGCCGGTGACCGCGGCCGTGCTGCTGGCGATGGTCGCGATCACCTACGTCTCGCTCCAGTCGGCCTACGGAACCGAGGCCGACCGGGCCGCGCTCGCGGCGACCGTCGGCGTCAACACCGCGTTCCTCGCCCTGCTCGGACCGTTGGTCGGGACGAGCCTGGCGGCCGTCACGGCCTGGCGGATCGGGCTGTTCATGATGGTCGTGCTGGCCGTCGTCGTCGCGCTCGCGGTGGTGCGGCACACCCGCAAGGAGGAGGAGAACGGCCGGCTGGAACCGGTGCGCGCCGCGCGGGTCGGTGCGCTCGCCCCGCTGCTGGCCGGGCTGAGCGTCGGGGTGGTCACGACGGCGGCGACCTCGATCGGCATTGTCGCGATCTTCCTGGCGGCCGGGGCTGGTGGCACGGCGCTGCTGGTCGGGGCCCAGTACGCCGGGCTGGGACTGGCGACCACCGGGCTCGCCGGGCTCGCGGCCCAGATCGCGACCACGGCACGCGCGGCGACGTCGACGACCGTCGCGCTCGTCGTCGCCGGCTACGCCGTGCGCGGGGTGGCCGATGTGGAGAGCGGGCTGTCGTGGGCGGCCTGGACCACCCCGGTGGGCTGGGTGCAACGGATCGACCCGTTCGGCACCGCGTCGGCGGGGCCGTTCTGGGCGTGCCTGGGTCTGGGGCTGGTGCTGTCCGGTGCGGCCGTGGTGCTGTCCCTGGGCCGCGACCTGGGCGCCGGGCTCGTGGCGCCGAGGCCCGGACCGGCCGGGACCACGGGGCTGGGTAGCCCGTGGGCGCTGCTGACCCGGTTGCACGGACCGGGGATCGGGACGTGGGTGGCCTCGGCCGGGTCGTACACGTTGCTGGTCGGCCTCATCCTGCCGTCGGCCGGTGAGCTGGTCGGCACGTCCCCGCAGCTCGCCGCTGCCCTTGAGGCGCTGGGCGGCTCGGGCGGCATCTCGGCGCTCATGGTGTCGATGGTCAGCGGCTTCGTCGGGATCGCGGCGGGTGCATGGACCGTCACGACGGGTGCGGCGCTGGTGCGGGAGGAGACCAGTGGGAGGTTGGCCCAGGTACTCGCCGGGCCGGTGGCGCGTGGTCGCTCCCTGGGCGCCATGGCCGCACTCATGGCGGTCGGTGCGGCCGTGATCCCGGTGTCGGCGGGGCTGATGCTCGGGCTGGGTCACCTGGCCTCGGGTGGTACCGGGGCGTCCACGCTCACCGACCCGCTGGGCGCCGGGCTGGTGCAGGTCCCCGCGGTGCTGGTGGTGGCCGGTCTGGTGCTGGCGCTCTACGGGTGGGCGCCCCGGTGGGTGCCGCTGGGTTGGGCGCTCATCGCCTGGACCTTCGTGGTCGGGATGCTCGGCACGCTGCTGGACCTGCCGTCGTGGGTGGTGGGTCTGTCGCCCTACGACCACGTGCCCGTGGTGCCGGGCCAGACCGCGACGCCGGGGCCGCTGGTCGCGTTGGTGGCGATCGCGGTGGTGCTCGGCGTGGTGGGCCTGGTCGGGTTGCGCCGCAGGGACCTGATCGGCTGAGCGTCAGGGCACCAACCGGTACCCCACCCCCGGCACGGTCACCAGGTGCCGCGGATGGGCGGGGTCCGGTTCGAGCTTGCGGCGCAGCTGGGCGAGGTAGACCCGCAGGTAGTGGGTCTGGGTGGCCAGGTCGGGGCCGCGCAGCTCGGTGAGCAGCTCGCGTCGGCCCACGACCTTGCCGGCGTTGCGGGCGAGCAGCTCCAGCATGTGCCACTCGGTCGGTGTCAGGCGGACCTCGGTGCCGTCGCGGGTGACCCGGCGGGTCGCGATGTCCACGGTGAAGGTCGCGGTCTCGACGACCGGCGGACCGTCCCCGGTGGGGGTGTGGCGCACCGCGGTGCGCAGCCGGGCCAGCAGCTCGTCCATCGCGAACGGTTTGCTCACGTAGTCGTCGGCACCGGCGTCCAGCGCCTCGACCTTGTCGTCGGACGTCTGGCGGGCCGAGAGCACGACGACGGGGACGGCCGACCAGCCGCGCACGGCCCGCAGCACGTCCATCCCGTCCAGGTCCGGCAGCCCGAGGTCGAGCACGATGAGGTCGGGGTGCCAGGTCGCGGAGGCGTCGAGCGCGGCGCCCCCGGTGTGGGCGACGGCGACCTCGTACCGGTGGGCGCGCAGGGTGATCGCGAGGGCGCGGGCCAGCGCCGGTTCGTCCTCGACCACCAGCACCCTGGTCATGCGGATGCGCCGGGCAGCGTGATCACCATCGTCAACCCTCCACCCGGTGTGTCCTCGGCCTCCAGTGTGCCCCCGTTGGCTCTGACGAAGCCCTGAGCCACGGCCAGGCCCAGGCCGAGGCCATGGCCGTCGGGTGAGTCGCCGAGCCGTTGGAACGCGGCGAACACCGTGGTCTTGCGCTCATCGGGCACCCCCGGGCCCTGGTCGACGACGCGGAGCACCACGGCACCGGGCAGGGCGCCGGCCACCACCCGCACGGGGCCGGTGGTGTAGCGCAGCGCGTTCTCGACGAGGTTGGCGACGGCGCGTTCGAGCAGCCCGGCATCGGCGACGACGAGCGGCAGGTCCTCCGGCACGTCGATGACGAGGCGTTCGGCGACCAGGCGGTCGATCGTCAGCGGCGCGACCGCGAGCGGCACCACCTCGTCGAGCGCCACGGGTGCGCGGTGCGGGGACACGACACCCGCATCGAGCCGGCTCATGTCGAGCAGGTTGTCGATCAGCCCCTGCAACCGGTCGGTGCTGGTCTCGACGTCGGCGAGCAGGGCTGCCCGGTCGTCGGGGGCGATGGCGGCCCCGCTCGTGGTGAGTGCACTGACCCCGGCCTTGATCGCGGCCAGCGGTGTGCGCAGATCGTGCGAGACGGCCGCGAGCAGGGCCGTGCGCATGGTGGTGCGCTCCCGTTCGGCCTTCGTGGCCCGCGCCTCGGCGCGCAGCCGGTCCCGTTCGAGGGCGGCCTCGGCGTGCAGCCCGACGGCGGTCGCCACCCGCAGGTCCTCGGTCGACAGGCCGCGGCCCTGCAGCGCCAGCACGAGTCCGTCGCGCACGGGCACCGTGGTGCCCGCCTCGTCCGGTGAGGTAGGCGCCCGTTCGCCCGAGGAGTGCACGACGCGCCAGGTCTGCTCGGCCTCGTCCCGCGACAGCAGGGCGACCCCGCCAAGGGCGAACGCCTCACGCAGCTGGTCGAGCATGGCCGGGACGGCGTCGGCGCCGCGCAGCACGGACCCCGCGACGGTGGCCAGCGTGTCCGCCTCGGCCCGGGACCTGGCCGCCTGCGCGGTGCGTCGGGCGGCCAGGTCGACCACGGACGAGACGGCCACCGCGACCGCGAGGAGCACGACGACGGCAGCGGCGTTCTGCGGTTCGGTGATCGTGAAGGTGCCGACCGGTGGCACGAACCAGTAGTTGGACAGCAGCCCGCCGAGCACGGCCGCGAGCAGCGCCGGCCCGAAGCCGCCGACCAGCGCGACCCCGACCGTGAACGCGAGGAACAGCATGAGCACGGTCGGCAGCGAGTCCAGCGTCAGCCCGCGCAGCCCCAGCCCCAGCAGCACCGGTCCGATCGCCGCCAGCGCCCACGCCGCCACCAGCCGCCGTCGCCCCAGCCCGGCCGTGCGGGGCAGGGTCCGGCGGCCGCGGCCGGCCCGTTCGTGGGTGACCACCAGGACGTCGATGTCACCCGACCCACGGATGACGCGCGGCACGATCCCCGGGTCGAGTGCGGCGACCAGTCCGCCGCGGCGGCTCGCGCCCAGCAGGATCTGGCTGGCGTTGACCCCGCGGGCGAACTCGAGCACGGCCGTGGCCACGTCGTCGCCGACGACGGTGTGCCAGGTGCCCCCGAGCGACTCGACGAACGCCCGGTGCCGGGCCAGGGCGTCCGGTCCGGCACCGGCCAGCCCGTCGCCGCGGGCCACGTGCACCACGAGCAGCTCACCGCCCGCGGGTCGTCGTGCGACCCGCACCCCGCGACGGACGAGCGTCTCGGTCTCCGGCCCGCCGGTGACGGCGACCACCAGCCGCTCGCGGGCGGGCCACGGGTCGGCGATCTCGTGGTCCTGGCGGTAGGCGGCGAGCGCGTCCTCGACCCGGTCGGCGGTCCACAGCAGCGCCAGCTCGCGCAGGGCGGTGAGGTTGCCGGCCCGGAAGAAGTGGGTGAGCGCGGCGTCGATCTTGTCGGGGCCGTACACGTTGCCGTGCGCGAGGCGGCGGCGCAGTGCCTGCGGGCTCATGTCGACCAGCTCGATCTGGTCGGCGCGGCGCACCACCTCATCGGGCACGGTCTCGCGCTGGTGCACCCCCGTGATCGACTCGACGACGTCGTTGAGCGACTCCAGGTGCTGGATGTTCACCGTGGTCACGACGTCGATGCCGGCGGCCAGCACCTCCTGGACGTCCTGCCAGCGTTTGGCGTTGCGCGAGCCGGGCACGTTGGTGTGCGCCAGCTCGTCGACGATGGCGACCGCGGGGTGACGGGCGATCAGGGCGTCGACGTCCAGCTCGGAGAAGGTGGCGCCGCGGTACTCCACGGTGCGCCGCGGCAGCACCTCCAGCCCCGCCAGGTGGGCGGCGGTCTGCGCCCGGCCGTGGGTCTCGACCAGGGCGACGACGACGTCGACGTCCCGTTCGCTGCGGCGCTGGGCCTCGTCGAGCATGGCGTAGGTCTTGCCGACCCCCGGGGCCGCGCCGAGGTAGACGCGCAGGGTGCCTCGTCTGCGCTCGTCCTCACCCATGGGACCAGCCTCTCCCGGATCGTGCGTTCGCGGACCGGCGGTGCCCCCGTTCAGCCCAGCGCCGCCACGGCCGCGTTGAGCTCGAGCACGTTGACGTGCGGTGCACCGAGGAAGCCCAGGTCGCGCCCCTGGACCTGGGCGTCGACGAGCGCCCGCAGGTCGGCGGGGTCGAGACCGCGCACCCGCGCGACCCGGTCCACCTGGAGCAGCGCGTACTCCGGGGAGATGTCGGGGTCCAGGCCGGAGCCCGAGGCGGTCACCGCGTCGGCGGGCACCTGCGACACGTCGACGCGCTCGCGGTCGGCGACCTCCTGCCGCCGTTCGGTCACGGTGGACAGCAGTGCCGAGTCGTTCGGCCCGAGGTTCGAGGCGCCCGAGGCCAGCGGGTCGTACCCGTCACCGGCGGCCGAGGGCCTGGACTGGAACCACTGGTCGCCGGTGAACTGCTGGCCGATGAGCGATGAGCCCACCACCTGCCCGTCCACCCGCAGCAGCGATCCGTCGGCCTTGGCCGGCACCAGCCGTCCGACGCCGTAGACGGCCAACGGGTAGCCCAGTCCGAGCACGACCGTGAGGACCAGCAGCACCCGCGCACCGGCGAGCATCTGACGAAGCATCGAGTTCATGGCAGCACGCCGTCACATTCCGGGGAGCAGGGAGACGACAAGGTCGATGAGCTTGATCCCGAGGAAGGGCGCGACGATCCCGCCCAGGCCGTAGACCAGCAGGTTGCGGCGCAGCATGGCCGCGGCGCTCGACGGGGTGTACCGCACCCCGCGCAGCGCCACGGGCACGAGCGCCACGATGATGAGCGCATTGAAGATGACCGCCGAGAGCACCGCGGACTGCGGTGAGTGCAGCCGCATGATGTTGAGGGCGTCGAGCTGCGGGTACACCACGGCGAACATGGCCGGGATGATCGCGAAGTACTTGGCGATGTCGTTGGCGATGGAGAACGTGGTGAGCGCGCCGCGGGTGATGAGCAGCTGTTTGCCGATC
>JAHIJU010000120.1 GCA_018898235.1 Actinomycetota bacterium
GGGTCGCAGGCGTCCAGCCGCACCAGGTTGTCCCGCCCGGACAGGTACGGCTGGAAGGCAGGGCCCTCCACCAGCGCGCCCACCGGACCGAGCACGCGGGCGGCCGCGGCCGGCATCGGCTCGCCGAGCACCCGGACCTCCCCGGCCGTCGGGCGGACGAGGCCGAGGAGCATCCGGATGGTGGTCGTCTTGCCCGAGCCGTTCGGGCCCAGGAACCCGTAGACGGCGCCGGTCGGGACGTGCAGGTCGATCCCGTCGACCGCGACCTGACCCGAGGAGAACCTCTTGGTCAGGCCGCGCGTCTCGATCGCAGGTTCGTCCGCCGGGCTCATCCTGCGGCGGTCGTCAGGGTTGCGGCCGGGACGGCACCGGCGAGCACCCGGCCGTCGTCCAGCACCAGCACGCTGACCAGGGAGGACGAGAGCAGGCGCCCGCCGTCGACCTTGGTGGTGAGTGCGTTGTAGAGCGCCTGGGGGTCGGCGCCGGCACCCGCGCTGCCGAACTGGTCGGCCAGCGCACCCGAGGAGTCGGTCGTCGACGCGGCCGTGGCTGCCGCGAGGGGGGCCGAGGCCAGCGACCCGGAGGCCAGTGCCCCGGACATCAGCGCCGAGGTCGGCACACCCGTGAGAGTCACGACCGTGTCCCAGCCACTGCCGCTGGTGGTGAGGGCCCCGGGGCCGTCATGGCCGGTCGGCCGCTCGGTGAGCTGCGCATCGGTCGGCAGCGGAACGGTGACCTCCTTGACGGTCGCACCGGCCGGTGTGGAGAAGGACAGCACCGTGTCCGACGGCGTCGCGAACGTCACATCCGTGAAGCCCAGCTCCAGGGCGGGTGCGGCCGTGTCCTGGGTGCTCCACACCTGGACCCGCAGCGGGTTCCAGGTCGCCGCGTCCACCGCGATGACCACCCGGGAGATCAGCGTCGTGTGGCTGGTCGGGGTGACCACCAGCTGGTAGGCGGACCTCCCGGCGATCATGGTCGGCGCGTCCAGGCTCACCGTCGAGAACTGCTCGACCTGGGCCAGCAGGTCGGAGGCGGCCTTGGCCGGCGTCGGCAGGTCGGTCGGGACCGGGACCGTACCGTCGGCCGCCTTCTGCTCAGCCTGCGCCAGCCGGTCCGCGTCGGTCGCGCTCAGCGTGTAGTGCACGACGGACTGGTCGGACGAGGAGTAGCTCCAGGCCTGCGTCCCGTCGTGCACCACCGAGTACTCCGAGGTGGTGCCGAGCAGGGAGACCCGCGAGCGGTGGTCCGCGTCGGTCCACACCCGCAACGTCGACGAGCCCGAGAGCAGGTTGATCGGGTCGGCCTTCGTCATGCCTTCGCCCATCGCGCTGGCCAGCGCGGACACATCCGGCAGGCCGAGGTTGGCGGTGTAGACCACGGTGCCCGACAGCGGCTGCGCAGCCGCGCCCGCGACGTTGGCGACCAGCTGGTCCGCGGTGATCGTCGGCAGGTCGGCGGAGTCGGCCGAGGCCAGCACCGGGCGGGCGGCGAAGGCGGCGGCGACCAGTGCGAGGGCGAGGCCGGGCACCGCCCAGCGGACTGCTCGACGTGGGGCCCGGACCGGTGCAGGTGTGCTCATGTCTCCACTGTGCCGCACGGGCCCTGAGCGGGTCCTGAGAGCGGTCGCGGCCACCGGTGGACGGGGAGGGAGCCCCGGGTGCGACGATGCGCACGTGCGAGTGCTGCTGGTCGACGACGAGGTGGCGCTGACCCGTGCGCTCGTCCGCGGGCTGGGCGCCGAGGGCTTCGTCGTCGATGTGGCGCACGACGGCCGCACGGCGCTGGAGCTCGCGGCCGACCACGACTACGACGTCGTGGTGCTCGACATCATGCTGCCCCGCCGCAACGGCTACGACGTGGTCGCCGATCTGCGGGCCCGCGGCGATGCGACGCCCGTGCTGCTGCTGTCCGCCAAGGACGGTGAGCACGACGTGGCCGACGGGCTCGACGCGGGCGCCGACGACTACCTCACGAAACCGTTCAGCTTCGTGGTGCTGGTGGCGCGGCTGCGGGCCCTGCTCCGACGCCCGCCGGCGACCTCTCCGCCAGTCCTGGTGGCCGGCGAGGTGAGCCTGGACCCGGCGGCGCGTCAGGTGCGCCGCAGCGGGCAGGTCGTCGAGCTGACCGCCCGCGAGCTGGCGCTGCTGGAGTACCTGATGCACCACCCGGGCCGCGTGATCGGGAAGGTCGAGCTGCTCGACCACGTCTGGGAGAACGGCGGCGAGGACGTGAACCTGGTGGAGGTCTACGTCGGCTACCTGCGGCGCAAGCTCGGCCGTGACGTGGTGACCACGGTGCGTGGCACCGGCTACCGCATCGGCGACTGAGCGGTGGGACGGCGCCTGCGCACCCGGTTGACGGTCGTGACGACCGGGCTGCTCGCGCTCGCCCTGGTCGGGGGAGCAGTGACGCTCACCTGGGTGCTGTCGGCAAGCCGGGTCGCCGCACTCGACCAGGTGGTGCGTGACCGGGTGGGGGTCGTCGCCGATCTGGTCGTCGCCGGTCGGGTGCCCGCCGCGCTGCCGGTCGCCGAACCCGGTGAGATGGTCCAGGTGCTGGACGACGCCGGCCAGGTGCTCGCGACCTCGCCCAACGCGAGTCGCACGTTGCCCCTGCTGTCCCACGACCAGGTCACCGGACTCGTCGAGGCGGCGGACGGCGCGACGGTCGTGCGCACCTCGACGGACGGCAGCTACGACCGCGAGGTGCGGGTCGCGGTGCGGGCCGTGCCGTCGACGGACGGGAGCGTCGTCGTGGTCGCGACCATGCCCCTCGCCGAGGTGCAGGGACTGCTGCGGGCGCTGCGCGTGGCACTCGTCATGGTCGTGCCGGCGTGCACGGCCCTGTTCGGACTGGCGGTCTGGTTGGCACTGGGCCGCGCGCTCGCGCCGGTCGAGCAGCTGCGGGCCGCAGCCGCCCAGGTGGTCGACGTGGGCGGGCCCGGCGAGCTGCCGGTCCCCGCCCATGACGGTGAGCTGGCTGCCCTGGCCCGCACGCTCAACGAGATGCTGGACCGGCTGCAGGTGGCCTCGGCCCGCCAGCGCTCCTTCGTGGCCGACGCCGCGCATGAGCTGCGCTCCCCGCTCGCCTCGATCAGAGCGGGGGTCGAGGTCGCCCAGGCCCACCCCGACTCGTTCGAGGCCGGTGAGCTCGCGGCCGAGCTCGGGCCGCAGGTGCTGCGGATGCAACGGCTGGTCGACGATCTGCTGCTGCTGGCCCGGGTGGGTGCGAGCCCTCGTGAGGTGACCGTGATCGACCTGGCGTCCCTGGTGCGGGAGGTCGCCGAGGCACTGCCTGTCGTACCCGGCGGCCAGGTCACCGTCGACGGCGACGGGTCGGCCCTCGGTGACCGCGAGGCCGTCGGCCGGGTGCTGCGGAACCTGCTCGACAACGCTGCGCGGCACGCCGCCTCCAGCGTCCGGGTCCACGTGGCCGACGGCGTGCTCGACGTGGACGACGACGGCGCGGGCATCGCGGCCGAGGACCGTGAGCGCGTGTTCGAGCGGTTCGTCCGGCTGGACGAGGCACGTGAGCGGGATGCGGGCGGCAGCGGGCTCGGCCTGGCGATCGCGCGCGAGCTGGCCCGGGAGTCCGGCGGGGACGTGCGTCTGGGCGAGGCCCCCGGCGGCGGGCTGCGCGCCGGGCTGACCTTGCCCCGCGCCGACTCCTGGGTCAGCTCGGGCTCGAGCCCCTGACCTCCGCGACATCCAGCACCTCGGCCGGGTCGATCGCCTCCGGACCGGGCTCAGGCGCCCCGCGCAACCAGAACGAGCCGACGACGGCCACCAGCGAGATCAGCGCCCCGACCTGGAACGCCGCGTGCAGGCCCGCCGCCGTGGCCGCGACCTGACCCAGTCCGTCGGCGGTCCGGCTCGTCGCGGTCGCGGTCAGCACCGCGACGAACAACGAGGTCCCCGCGGCCCCGGCGACCTGCTGGGCCGTCCCGATCGCGGCCGAGCCGTAGGAGTACTGGTGCGCCGGCAACGAGCCGAGGGCCGCCGTGAACAGCGGGGTGAACACGAGCGCGAGACCCAGGCTCAGCGTGATGTGCGCCGCGAGCAGGAACCACAGCGCCCCCGAGCTCGGCAGCATCGTGAGTGCCCCCATGGCCAGGCTCACGACGATGGTTCCCGGCACCAGCAGCACGCGGGGGCCGCGCCGGTCGTAGATGCGCCCGACGGCCGGCGCGAGCAGACCCATGAGCAACCCGCCCGGCAGCAGCACCAGGCCCGTGGTGAGCACATCGACGCCCAGCACCTCCTGGGCGTACAGCGGCAGCAGGATGATCACGCCGAACATCGTGACCATCACGAGCGCCATGAGGGTCACGCCCGTGGTGAACGTGGGCACGCGGAACACCCGCAGGTCCAGCAAGGCGTCGTCACGGCGGGCGAGCCACACCTGGCGCGCGGCGAACAGGGACAGTGCGGCGGCCCCGACGACGAGCGCAGCGACGGTCGTGGCACCCGTCCCTGCCCCCAGCGACGACAGCCCGAACACCAGACCGCCGAACCCGAGGGCGGACAGCGGGACCGACACCCAGTCGACCGAGGCGTGCTCGGGTTCGGTGACGTCCGGCATCCGCAACGCCCCCAGCACCAGGCTCACCAGGGCGATCGGGAGCACGAGCCCGAACATCCACCGCCAGTCGAGCACGGCGAGGATCAGCCCCGAGATCGTCGGCCCCAGCGCGGGGGCCACCGAGATCACGATCGAGATGGTGCCCATGGTGCGGCCGCGCGTCGCGGCCGGCGTCACGGTCATGACGGTCGTCATGAGCAGCGGCAGCATGAGGGCAGTCCCGCCCGCCTGGACGACGCGGCCGACCAGCAGCACGGCGAAGCCGGGGGCGATGGCGGCGATCGCGGTCCCGAGGCTGAACAGGCCCATCGAGATCAGGAACACGGTGCGTGTGCGGCTGCGCCGGATGACGAAGCCTGAGACCGGGATGACGACCGCCATCGTCAGCATGAAGCCGGTGGTCAGCCACTGGGCCGTCGCGGCGTCGATGTCCAGGTCGCTCATCAGGCGCGGGAGCGCGACACCCATGATCGTCTCGTTGAGGATGACGACGAAGGTCGACACGAGAAGCAGCGCGACGGCAAGGCGGTTGCGGGGGGTCAGCCCGGGGGGCGGCGTGGGCACAGGGACCTTCCGGGGGTGGGGTGCGGGGCGGAGCGGTCAGTCTCCTGGACAAGCGGCGCGGCGTCGACGGCATTCCCCGGACGGGCGCCGGACGGCCTGGCTACCCTGGCCGGGTGAGTCCGAGGGATCCCAGGCGCCGCGCCGCGTCGTACCGCGTGGAGCATCCCGAGGTCCGGGACGGCGAGGTCGGCGACGGCGCCGTTCTCGACCAGGGAGCACTCGACCACGGACCCGGGCCGTCGGGCGGCCCGGCCCCGGCTGACGGACCAACGGGCACCGGTCCCGGCTCGGCGCCGGGTGGTCCGCCCAGGGCCACCGGTCGGATGCAGACCCGCGGCGTGTGGGTCGATCACCTGGTCGACGAGGCGATCCGGCGCGGTGACTTCGACGACCTGCCGCTGGCGGGCAAGCCCATCCCCGGCCTGGGCCCGGTCCACGACCCGGACTGGTGGCTCAAGGGGCTGGTGCGCCGCGAGCACGTCGGGGGCGACGGCGTCCTGCCCGAGGCGTTGGCGCTGCGTGGCCTCGACGAGCGACTCGATGCCAGGCTCGACGGGCTGCGGCACGAGGACCGGGTGCGCGCCGTCGTGCAGGAGTTCAACGACCGGGTGGTCGCGGCCCGGCGCCAGCTCACCGGCGGCCCGCCGGTGGTCACCCCGCTGCGGGACGTCGAGGCCGAGGTCGCGGCGTGGCGCGACCGGCGCGGATGGCCCGGGACGGGATCGGCGCCGGGTGGTTCCGAAGGTCCGCAGCGTGCGCCCCGGCGCCCGTGGTGGCGCCGCGGTCGGAGCTAGCGGCGCCTCAGTCGACCGCTGCGAGCAGCGCGAGCACGACGTCGGCCGAACGCTGCGCCGCATCGTCGACGCGCACGGTGTGGTCCTGGCCGGCGGTGGGGCCGCACAGGTCGGACACGCCGCGGACCGACACGAACGGGACGCCGAACAAGTGCGCGACCTGGGCCAGCGCCGCGGACTCCATGTCGACCGACTGGCCCTCGGGGAAGGCGGCCCGCACGTCGGCCAAGGTGCGGCCGTCGATGAACGAGTCGCCCGACAGCACCAGCCCGCGGCGTAGCGGGCGCCCGGTCGACGTGGCCAGGGCCGCGTCGACGAGGGCGGGGGTCGACGCGAACCGCTCGGGCATCCCCGGGACCTGCCCGAGGGCGTAGCCGAACGTCGTGGCGTCGGCCGCGGCGAACAGCGACTCGTCGGCCACGACGACGTCCCCGACGTGCACGTCGAGCCCCATCCCGCCGGAGGAACCGGCGCTCAGGAGCATCCGGGGCGACCCGACGGTGAGCGCCGAGGCGGCCGCCACCGCGGCGTTCACCAGGCCGATGCCGGAGCGCACGAGCAGGACCGTGCGCCCGTCCACGGCCAGCAGGTGCTGCACGGCTCCGCCGACCTCGGTCGGGCGGCCCACCACCTGGGCGCGGGCCAGGAACGGCTCGGCCTCGTCGGCCATCGCGACGACGACGACCGCGTCCAGGCCGATCATGCGCCGGGGGCCACGACGGCCCACTCGTCGCGGCGGTCGAGGTAGTCGCGGGCCGCGGCCTGGGCGCCGCTCAGCGTGTGGTGTGCGCCCCAGCCGCACTGGACCTCGTTCGCGGCGGGCACCTCGTCGGCCGTGAGGATGTCGGTGAGGGTGGCGGCGACCAGCTCCATCACGTCCTCGAGGTCGGGGGAGCCGGCGAGCATGAGGTAGAACCCGGTCTGGCAGCCCATCGGGGAGAAGTCGAGGACGGCGTCGGAGTGGTCGCGCGAGTGCTCGGCGAACAGGTGCTCGAGCGAGTGGACGGTGTCCATCTCCAGGTGCGCGACGTTCGGCTGGGTGAACCGGATGTCGTACTTGGAGATCACGTCGCCGTGCGGCAGCGTCTTGCGGTCGGCGAGGCGTACGTAGGGCGCCGCGACCGTGCGGTGGTCGAGGTTGAACGACTCGACGTTCATGCGGGGGCTCATGGCCTCAGTGTCCCGTACCCGCGGGTTCCGTGGCGGATCGGACGTTACTCGTCGGTACGAAACCCTGTTCGCGCGCCGGCTTCTGGGGCACACTGTGGGCTGCGCCACACCTGGGTCCTTGGTCCCGGTCGGGCCCGGTCCACCGTTTCGTCGAAGGAGACATCGTGGTCTTCCGCTCCCCACTGCCCGACGTCGAGATCCCCGACGTGCCGCTCTACGACTTCCTGCTCGGCTCACTGCGCGACGACGAGCTCGACCGGATCGCGATCGTCGACGGTCCTAGCGGGACCGCCACCACCTACGGCGCGCTGCGCGCCCAGGTCGACGCGCTGGCCGGGGCCCTTGCCGCGCGTGGTGTCACGCCCGGCACCGTGGTCGGGCTGCATGCCCCCAACGTCCCCGCGTTCGCGGTCGCGTTCCACGCGATCCTCCGGGCAGGTGCGACCGCGACCACCGTGAACGCCCTGGCCACCGCCGACGACGTGGCCGCCCAGCTCGTCGCCTCGGGTGCCGCGCTGCTGCTCACCGTCAGCCCGTTGCTGCCCGCCGCGGTCAAGGGGACCGAGGTCGCGGGGCTGCCGCACTCGCGGGTGATCGTGCTCGACGGCGCGCCGGGTCACGAGTCGCTGCGCGACCTGCTCGCCGAGCACCACCCGGCCCCGCAGGTCACGGTCCGGGCGAGCGACCTCGCAGTGCTCCCGTACTCCTCCGGGACGGCGGGCCGTGCAAAGGGCGTCATGCTCACGCACCGCAACCTGGTCGCGAACGTGCTGCAGGCCTCGCCCTACGCGGGGGTGCGGTCCGAGGACACGGTGCTCGCGCTGCTGCCCTTCTTCCACATCTATGGCATGACCGTGCTGCTCGACCTCGCCCTGCACCACCGGGCGCGCCTGGTCACGATGCCCCGGTTCGACCTGGTCGAGTTCTGCCGGATCGTGGCCGAGCACGCCGTCACCTACGCGCCGATCGCGCCGCCGGTGGCCGTGGCCCTGGCCAAGCACCCGCTCATCGACTCCTTCGACTTCTCCTCGCTGCGCACGGTGCTGTCCGGGGCGGCCCCGCTCGACGAGGGCGTCGGCAACGCCGTGGCCACCCGGCTCGGTGTGCGGATGCTGCAGGGCTACGGGATGACCGAGATGAGCCCGGTCTCGCACCTGACCCCGATCGACCGGCCCGACGTCCCGGTCGGCAGCATCGGGCTCACCGTGCCGAACCTGGAGTGCATGATCGTCGTGCCCGGCACGCGCGAGGAGGTCGTGGTGCCCGCCGACGGGCCGAGCGAACCCGGTGAGCTGCTGTGCCGTGGGCCGAACATCATGGTCGGCTACCTGGGGGACGAGGTCGCCACCGCGGCGGCGCTCGACCCCGACGGGTTCCTGCACACCGGTGACCTGGCGACCGTCGACGCCGGTGGTGTGGTGCGGATCGTCGACCGGCTCAAGGAGCTCATCAAGTACAAGGGCTACCAGGTGGCTCCGGCCGAGCTCGAGGGGCTGCTGCTGTCCCACCCGCAGATCGCCGACGCCGCGGTCGTCGGGGCCCGGGACGCCGAGGGCCAGGAGGAGCCGAAGGCGTTCGTCGTCCCGGTGGCGGGGGTCGAGCTCACGGCTGCCGATGTCATGGACTACGTCGCGGCCAAGGTGGCGCCGTACAAGAAGGTGCGTCAGGTCGAGTTCGTCGAGGCGATCCCGAAGTCGGCGGCGGGCAAGATCCTGCGGCGCGAGCTGCGGGCGCGGGCGCGGGGGTAGGCGCGGGGGTAGACACCGCGCGCTCGCGGAGACGACCGGGGTCAGCGCCCGCGCAGCCGGTCCGTCAGCCGACGTTCGCGTTTGGTCGGCCGTCCGGCGCCGCGTTCGCGTTCGGCGACGGCGACTCGGCGCTCCTTGGGCACCGGTGCCGGTGAGCGGTCGAGGTAGCAGGCGACCGCCACCGGCGCACCGACCCGTTTGACGACGAGCCGCTGGACCAGCACGATCCGCTCCCGCTCACCGCCGCGCACGACCACCTCGTCGCCGGGGACGACGATGGTGGCGGGTTTGGCGCGCTCACCGTTGATCCGGACATGGCCGGCGCGGCATGCGGCGCCCGCGGCCGACCGGGTCGGGAACAACCGGACGGCCCAGGTCCAGGCGTCCACACGGGCCCGGGTGACCTCCATGCACGGCAGCGTACGGCGGTGACGGTCGGGCGACCGGTCACCGCCGTACGGGTGCTCAGCCCCGCAGGCGGCGGTAGGCCTCGATGAGCGAACGGGTCGAGGAGTCCTGCGCGGCCAGTGCGACCTCGTCGCCCGCGACGGCCGGGGCCACCTGCAGCGCGAGCTGCTTGCCGAGCTCGACGCCCCACTGGTCGAAGGAGTCGATGCCCCACACCGCGCCCTGGACGAACGTGATGTGCTCGTACAGCGCGATGAGCTGGCCGAGCACCGACGGGGTCAGCGAGGGCGCCAGGATCGAGGTGGTCGGCCGGTTCCCGCTGAACACCCGGGCCGGGACGATCGCCTCGGCGGTGCCCTCGGCGCGTACCTCGTCGGCCGTCTTGCCGAAGGCCAGCGCCTTGGTCTGGGCGAAGAAGTTGGCCAGGAACAGCCCGTGCACATCGGTGCCGCCGTCGACCAGCGGGTGCGCCGGGGTGGCGCACGCGATGAAGTCCGCCGGGATCAGCCGCGTGCCCTGGTGGATGAGCTGGTAGAACGCGTGCTGGCCGTTGGTGCCGGGCTCGCCCCAGAAGACCTCACCGGTCGAGGTGGTCACCGGGCTGCCGTCCCAGCGCACCGACTTGCCGTTGGACTCCATCATCAGCTGCTGCAGGTAGGCCGGGAACCGGTGCAGGTGCTGGTCGTAGGGGAGCACGGCGTGGGTGTGCGCGCCCAGGAAGTTGGTGTACCAGACGTTGAGCAGGCCCATGAGCAGGGGCACGTTCGCCGCAGCCGGGGTGGTGGCCATGTGCTGGTCGACGGCGTGGAAACCGGCGAGCAGATCCTCGAACGCCTCACGGCCCAGGGCGATCACCAGGCTGGTGCCGATCGCCGAGTCCACCGAGTAGCGCCCGCCGACCCAGTCCCAGAA
>JAHIJU010000007.1 GCA_018898235.1 Actinomycetota bacterium
GCTCGGCTACCTCACCAACCTGCTGCCGCGCCGCCCGGATCTCAAGCTGATCATCACCTCGGCCACCATCGACTCGGCGCGGTTCGCCGAGCACTTCGGGCGCACCGGCCCGGACGGGGTGCGCGTCCCGGCGCCCGTCGTCGAGGTCACCGGCCGCACCTACCCGGTCGAGGTCCGCTACCGGCCGCTGGACGGCGAACGCGACATGGTGACCGGCATCACCGAGGCGGTCGACGAGCTGATCGGCGAGGGTCCGGGCGACATCCTCGTGTTCGCCTCGGGTGAGCGGGAGATCCGCGACGCCGCCGACGCCCTGCGCACCTCGCTCGGCACCCGCGTGACCGATCCCCGGAGCCCGGGCGCCGTCGAGCTGCTGCCGCTGTTCTCCCGGCTCTCGGCCGCCGAGCAGCACAAGGTCTTCGAGCCGCACGCCGCACGCCGCGTCGTGCTGGCCACCAACGTCGCCGAGACCTCGCTCACCGTGCCGGGCGTGCGCTACGTCGTCGACCCGGGCACGGCCCGCATCTCGCGCTACTCCAAGGCGACCAAGGTGCAGCGACTGCCGATCGAGCCGATCTCGCAGGCCTCGGCCAACCAGCGCTCGGGTCGCTGCGGGCGGCTGTCCGACGGCATCGCGATCCGGCTCTACTCCGACGAGGACTACGCCTCCCGCCCGGAGTTCACCGAACCGGAGATCCTGCGCACGTCACTGGCCTCGGTGATCCTGCAGATGGTCGCCGTCGGCGTGGTCGAGACGCCGGACGACGTGGCCCGGTTCCCGTTCGTCGACCCGCCGGACACCCGGTCGGTGCGCGACGGGGTGGCGCTGCTCACCGAGCTGGGCGCGCTGGCGGCCGACGAGACCGGTCACGTGCGACTCACCGCGACCGGCAAGGCCCTGGCCCGGCTGCCCGTCGACCCCCGGCTGGCGCGCATGGTGGTCGAGGCGGGCCGACGCGGGGTGGCCCGTGAGGTCGTCGTCATCGCGGCGGCGCTGTCCATCCAGGACCCGCGCGAACGGCCCACCGAGCAGCGCGAGCAGGCCGATGCGCTGCACCGGCGGTTCGTCGACCCGGGCTCGGACCTGCTCACCTACCTCAACCTGTGGACCTGGCTGCGGGCCCAGCGCCGCGAGCTGTCCGGGTCGGCGCTGCGGCGCCGGCTGCGCAGCGAGCACCTCAACTACCTGCGGGTACGCGAGTGGCAGGACGTCGTCACCCAGCTGCACGAGCTGTCCAAGGAGCTGCACATCGACTCCTCGGGTGCGCCCCGACCGGTCGGGGACGACGGGGACGTCGATCCCGAACGCACCACCTGGGCCTGGGACGGCGACCGGGTGCACCAGTCGGTGCTGTCCGGGCTGCTCTCCCAGATCGGCATGCAGGAGGCCACCGAGGTCCGTGCCACCCACGACAAGGCTCACGGCAAGACCCCCGACCCGCGTGCCTCCCGCCGCCCGCGCAACGACTACCTGGGCGCCCGGGGTGCCCGGTTCGCGCTGTGGCCCGGGTCCGGGCTGTCCCGCCGTCCGCCCGCCTGGGTGATGGCCGCCGAGCTGGTCGAGACCAGCCGGCTGTGGGGCCGGGACGCCGCCCGCATCCGCCCGGAGTGGGCCGAGGAGCTCGGCGCGCACCTGGTCAAGAAGGTGTACTCCGAACCGGCCTGGTCCACCCGGCAGGGCGCCGCGACCGTCACCGAGAAGGTGTTCCTCTACGGCGTGCCGCTGGTCGCCGACCGCCGGGTGCTGCTCGCGAAGGTGGACGCGCCGCAGGCCCGTGAGCTGTTCATCCGGCACGCCCTGGTCGAGGGCGCCTGGACCACGCACCACGCGTTCTTCGCCGACAACCGCCGGCTGCTCGGCGAGCTGGCCGAGCTGGAGGCCCGGGCCCGCCGCCGGGACCTCGTGGTGGACGACGACGTCCTGTTCGACTTCTACGACGAGCGGGTGAGCGACGAGGTGGTCTCGGCCACCCACTTCGACCGCTGGTGGAAGGAGGCCCGGCGCACCGACCCCGAGCTGCTGACCTTCACCCGCGAGCTGCTCATCGGCCCGGACGCCGCGCAGGTCGACGATTCGGCGTTCCCGACCCGCTGGCCGGCCGGCGATCTGGAGCTGCCGCTCACCTACGAGTTCGACCCGGGCTCCTCGGACGACGGGGTGCGCGTCCACGTCCCGCTCACCGCCCTCGCCCGGCTGGCGCCCGAGGGCTTCGACTGGTTGGTGCCCGGCCTGCGCGCCGAGCTGCTCACGGCGACCATCCGGGCGCTGCCCAAGTCGGTCCGGGTCCAGCTCGTGCCCGCCCCCGATGTGGCGCGCGCCGTCGACGCCTGGATGGACACGACCCTGGCGACCTGGGCGGACACCGTGCGCGCGGCCGATGCCGCCCCGAGCTTCCACGACGCATTCGCCCGCGCCGTGCGCGCCCTGCGCGACGTCGAGGTGCCGCCCGACGCGTTCGACGACGAGCGCCTGCCCGCGCACCTGCGCATGACGTTCCTGGTCGAGGACACCGCCGGCCGCGTCGTCGACCAGGGCAAGGACCTCGCGGTGCTCCAGCGCCGACTCGCTGGCAAGGCCCAGCAGGCCGTCTCCTCGGCGGTGCGCACCGCCGTGCAGGCCGCCATGGCCCAGGCGCAGGAGCGGGCGGGCCGGGCCCCGGGAGGCCCGGCGGCCCGACGCCCCGCGGGAGGGCCGTCAGCCGCCGCAGCCCCGGGTTCCGGGCGACAGGCCGCCGCGCCGCCCCCGATCCCGGCCTTCGAGCAGACCGGGCTCACCACGTTCCCGACGCTCCCCGGGGACGGCCGGTTGCCCGAGACCGTCGAGGCCCCCGGACCCGCAGGCCCGGTGCGGGCCTTCCCGACCCTCGTCGAGGAGCGCGGCAGCGTCGCCGTCCGCGCCCTGGCCGACGAGTCCGCCGTCCCGGCCGCCCAGCGCGCCGGGCTGCGTCGGCTGCTGCTGCTCGACATCGGGCTCGCGACGGCCCGCGTCACGTCCCGCTGGACCGGCGCCCAGGCCCTCGCGCTGGCCGCGAGCCCCTACCGGAGCACGGACGTCCTGGTCACCGACGTCCAGCTCGCCGCCATCGACGCCCTGCTGCCGTCCGATCCGCGCACCGTGCGCGACGCGGAGGCCTACGCCGCGCTGCGCGCCGACGTGCGCGGCCGGTTGGAGGACGAGACCTACCGCCTGGTCGGCACCCTCGTCGAGGTGCTCACGGCCTGGCGCGAGCTCGACGCGGCCCTGCGCGGGGCCACCAGCCTCGCCCTGCTGGCCGCGGCGGCCGATGTGCGCCGGCAGCAGCAGGCGCTGGTGCACGACGGGTTCGTCCTGGCCACCGGACCGCACCGGCTGGCCCAGCTCCCGCGCTACCTGCGCGCCGCCCGGCACCGGCTGACGAAGGCCGCCGAGAACCCGCACCGGGACGAGGCTCTCGCCGCCGGGGTCCACGAGCTGGCCGATGCCATCGCGGCGGCGGCCCGGCCGGGCGACCCGGCGCGCGCCGACGCGCTCGCCGAGCTCGGCTGGCAGGTCGAGGAGCTGCGGGTCAGCCTGTTCGCCCAGCAGCTCGGCACCCCGGGCCCGGTCTCGGCGACGCGCATCCGCAAGGCGCTGACAGCGCTGGGCTGACCAGGCCCAGCTGACCGCGCCGGGCCGGTGCTCCGCCCGCTCAGCTCGGCTCGACCGGCCCGTTCACGCCCGCGACCGCATCGCCGCAGCTGACCTCCTGCGCGGTGGTCACGACCTGCTCGGTCGCCGCCGCGCTGGTCGCCACCGTCGACCTCGCGCCGTTGGTCGCGGTGCGCCCGTTGGTCGACAGGTCGACGTAGGTGCGGGTCACCGTGTAGGTCCCGTCGGTGGCCTGCACGGCGTTCAGCCCGGCGAGCCGCAGGCTCGACCCGTCCTGGCTGCACCCGACCCCGGTGCCCTCACCCGCGAGGCCACGGTCGAACGTGTACGCCTTGCCCAGGGAGTCGGCCGGGGCGGTGACCTTGCACCCGTCGAGGCTGAACAGCAAGGCCTCGCGCCCCAGGTCGACCAACGCGATCGGCTGGTCGCCCTGCACCAGTCCGACGACGGCCGAGGCGGGGACCGGGCTGGCGGAGGTGATCGCGGCGGAGAACGTCGCACCCGAGGCCGTCGTGATGCCGAACGTCCGGGCGGATCCGCCCGTGATCCAGGCCTGGTCGGCGCGCCCGTCGCCGTCGACGTCGATCACCTGGTGCACGTTGGCACCAGCGGGCGTGCCGACTCCAGGGGTCGCGGCGCAGCCGGTCGACACCGTCCGGGTGGCCGTCGGCGTCGGGGCGGGCGTCGAGGCCGAGCTCGACGTGGTGGTCACCGGGGAGGACGAGGCCGAGGTGGCCGGGTTGCCGACCGCCTGCCAGACCAGCACGCCGGCCACCACCACCAGCACCACCACGACGACGGCGACGATGGGCAGGGCCCGGCCCCTCGGGCGGGGTGCAGTTTCGCTCACCGGGCCTTTGTACCGTCGAGCCGAGGCCGCGGCGAACCGGGCGCGCGCCGTCGGGTCACATCACCGTGAACACGAGGGTGCCCCGGTACCGGCCGGGTGCGACCGAGCTCGGCACATCGGCGAGCTCCACCACTGCGCGCAGCCGCGCTGTCCCCAGCCCGATCCCGTCGGGGTAGTGCGCGAGCGTCCCTGGCTCACCCAGTCCGGGCGCCCCGGCGACGAGGTCGTGGACCTCGACGTGGGTGGCCACCAGCGCGTTCCCGGGCACCTGGACCGCCCGCACCCGGGTGAGGCCGAGGTGCTCGGCGCCGAGGGTGCCCCCACCGGGCGACGTCAGACCGTCCGACCTGACCGAGACGGTGAAGCCGAGGTTCCCGGCCCGTGTGTCGGTGACGACGATGTCGTCGAAGTCGGCCGAGGCGGAGAAGGTCGAGGTGGCGGGGTCGAGCACGGCCTCGCCGAGGTCGAGCGGGTGCTCGGGGGTGTACGGCGTGGTGACGGTCACGGCCCCGGTCGGAACCGACAGCACGACGGTCTGCTCATCGGGTGCCGCCCCGCCGTACCGCACGACGACGGCTGCCGACGCGCACGTGACGGTCCGGTCGTCGGAGACGAACACCGCGACCAGCACATGCTCGCCTGCGCCCAGCGCATTGGTCGTCAGGGCGGCCCGGTGGCCGGCCACGGGTGAGGACCCGAGGGAGCGTTCCCCGTCGAGGAGCACGACGGAGCCGGCGAGCGCCGACCGCACCGTCGCGGCCAACGTCACCCCCTGGTGGGCCGGTCCGCCCGTCGGGTGGACCGCGAGCGCGACGTCCCCTGCCGCGCACGGGCACGGGTCGCACCCGCCGGGGCAGGGCGTGGCCGTCCCCGTCGGCGTGGGCGCGGGTGTCCCGGTGGGAGTGGGCGCGGGCGTCCCGGTCGGCGTGGGCGCAGAGGTCCCGGTCGGCGTGGGCGCAGGTGTCCCGGTGGGAGTAGGCGCGGGCGTCCTGGTCGGGGTCGACGTCGGCCGGGTCGCGCCGCTGGCCGGGGACTCGGCGCTCGCCGGCTCCTGGCCCCCGCGGGCCGGACCGGCCGCCACCCCGACCTCGGTCCGGTCCGCCGACCCGGGGTTGTCGTCGGCGAGCACCTGGCTGAGGACCTCGGGCGAGGCCGGGGTCGCCGCGGGTCCCGCACCCGGAACCCGGCCCGGCTGCGCGGTCACCGTCGGACGGGGTGCACCGACCGGTTTGCCCGAGGTTCGCATGGCGTGGCCGACCGCGAGCCCCAGGATCAGGAGGAGCGCCAGCAGGAGCAGCACGAGGGCGACCCGGCGCCGACGCCGCTGCTCCTGGTCCGGCTGCTCGGGGCGGTCCCCGGTGGCGTCGTCGGACAAGGGCCTGCCTCCGATCGTGTCCCGTACGTCCCGCGCCGCCCGAAGGTCGCAGACCCGAGCCCAGGGCGCACGGAGCTCGACGTCCCTGAGTACGGCAGGCGGTCGACCACCAGACCAACGCACGCGGTCCGACGGATGGCCGTGGCGGGTGAAACGGTGCAGACCGGACCGACCGGGCCGGCCGTGCGGGCCGACGGTCGGGACACCACCGTGTGGGTGGCGTCCGGCACCCTTGACCCATGGCGCCCGACGACCCCACGCGCTGCTTCGGCGGCGGGGACCCCCTGTACGCGCAGTACCACGATGAGGAGTGGGGCCGCCCGGTGCACGGCGACCGGGTGCTGTTCGAGCGGCTCGCGCTCGAGGGGTTCCAGTCGGGCCTGTCCTGGATCACCGTGCTGCGCAAACGCGAGGCCTTCCGCACGGCGTTCGCCGGGTTCGACCCCGCCGTCGTCGCCGGGTTCGATGAGCACGACGTCGAGCGCCTGATGGCCGATGCGGGCATCGTGCGCAACCGCGCCAAGATCCTGGCGACCGTCAAGAACGCCCACGCGCTGCTCAGGCTGCAGGCAGCGGGCGAGAGCCTCGACGCCCTGATCTGGTCGTACGCACCGGAACCACGCCCCCGCCCGCTCGGATGGGACGAGGTGCCGGCCACCACGGCCGAATCGGTCGCCCTGTCACGGGACCTCAAGCGGCGCGGGTTCACCTTCGTCGGGCCGACGACGGTCTACGCCGCGATGCAGGCCTGCGGTCTGGTGGACGACCACGTCGCAGGCTGCTGGCTGGCCCGCGCCTGACCCAGCGGCCGGTGCGGGCAGTGGTGCACGTCACGCGTCCGGTCGGGTGAACCGGCCGCCACGCCCGGTTCGGGCCTTGCACCGCACCCGTACCGTGACGCCATGGCAGCGGAGCGCACAAGGTCGGCCGCAACGGTGGCGACCGGGACCACGGTCGCCGGGATGCCGCCCGCCGACCCCCAGGTGCTGGATGCCGCACGCGCGGCGCTGAGCACCTGCGAGTGCCCGGCCCCCGAGGTGCTGGGTGCCGTCGAGGACGGACTCGTGGCAGTCCCCGCCCCGCTCGACGACGTACCGACGCCGTCGAGCGCCCCGTGCGACGGCAGCCCGTTGCGGCACCGCGCGTCCTGATCGCGACGGGGACCGACGGCCCCTCCTGAGCGGTCTCAGTCTCCGGGCGCGCATTGCCCACCATCTGATCACCGGTTACCATCAGCCCCACCATCCAGAGCGGCCGAGAGACCTGGCTCGTCGACGCCGCAGCAACCCGCCCTGATCATTGAGGGTGTGGGTGCTTCCGCCGGGACCGATGGAGAGCAGATGACCATGACCCTCGCACGCGACGAGGTCCAGGCACCGCGGCGTCCCGCCCCCGCCGACCGGCCGACCGTGTCCTTCGAGCTGTTCCCTCCCCGCAGCGAGGAGGGAGCGAGCCGTCTGGCCGCGACGATCGCCGCTCTGGAGTCCGCGCGGCCCGACTTCGTCTCGGTGACCTACGGCGCCTCCGGCCGCACCCGGGTGACCACCCGCGGACTGGTCGCCCAGATCCTGCACACCACCAGCCTCACCCCGATCGCCCACCTGACCTGCGTGGACAACTCGCGGGACGAGA
>JAHIJU010000121.1 GCA_018898235.1 Actinomycetota bacterium
CGCCACCCGCACGTTCGAGGAGTGGAGCCCGATCCTGCGGCACAACCAGGTGCCGCACCAGAAGCTGTTCCGCTACGAGGACGTGCTCGCCGACGACGAGGCCTACGACAACGACGCCCTGCGCACGGTCGAGTACCAGGCGTTCGGCACCCGGTCGCTGCCCATGTCCCCGGTGCGGTTCGGCGGCTACGGCGACCCGCCCGTCATCTTGTCCAAGCCTGTCGGCTACCACACCAGTGAGTACCTGGGGCGGCTCGGCTACAGCGCCGAGCAGATCGAGGCCCTGGAGACCTCGGGCGCCGTCCGCTGCTGGCACGGAGCCCCCGTCGCCGACCAGGTGTTCGTGTCCAAGCGCCAGCGCTCCGGCGAGGCCGAGTGCCGCTGGTGACCCCACATCGTCCGTACCGCTTCCCCTCTGTGCACGACCTCTCACAACAACGGAGTTGAGAATTATGGGAACGCAAGTCATCAATGACGGCGGTCCGCAGGTGCAGGCAAAGATGTCCGCCCGGCACGGTCTGGTGGTTCTCACCGGGATGATGCTGACGTTCGGCTGCGCCGCGCTCGGCTTCTCCACCTGGGGCCTTTTCCAGCCCGTGGTGTCCGAGGCCCTCGGGGTCCCCAAGACCGAGTTCGCGCTGTACGTCACGATCATGTACCTGACCATGACGGCCTTCTCGCCGTTCGCGGGCAAGATCCTGCAGCAGGTCGATGTGCGCATCGTCCTCACCGTCGCCGCATGCATGGTCTCCGGCGGATTCTTCGTGATGAGCCTGGCGACCGCGATCTGGTATTTCTACGTCGCCGGTGTGATGCTCGGGCTGGGGGAGATCTTCATCCTCTGGCTGGCGATCCCGACGCTCATCAACAACTGGTTCGCCAAGCGCAACGGGATGCTGGTCGGCGTGTGCATGGCATTCACCGGACTGGGCGGCGCCGTCTGGTCGACGGTGTTCACCGTGCTGAAGTCCGGTGGCGCCGACTTCCACTCGCTGTACCGCCTGTGGGCGCTCATCGCCCTGGTCACGGCCGTTCCGTTCACGCTGTTCGCGGTGCGCTCGCGTCCCTCTGACGTCGGGCTGGTGCCGTACGGCGCGCAGGCCGGCACCGGTGCGGTCGCACCCGTGCGCGGCCTCTCGCCGAAGCTGGCCATGCGGAGCCCGTCGTTCTACGTCCTGTGCGTTTTCGCCGGGCTGATCAACTTCGCGGTGCTCATCGCGATGCAGTTCCCGACGTACACCAAGCAGCTGTCCGGGGTCGGGTTCGACACCCTGGTGGTCGGCGGCGTCATGTCGACCGTGATGATGGTCGGCCAGGCCATCGGAAAGGTCACGATCGGCACGGTGGCCGACAAGAGCTCGCGCGGTGCGCTCATCTTCGCCGCCGCCGCGGGCGCCGCCGGGATCGTGCTGTGCTGGCTCGGGTTCCGTTCCCAGTACACGCTGTACACCGGGGCATTCGTGTTCGGATTCTTCTACGCCACGGCACTCGTCCTGGTCCCGGTCCTGTCGCGGCAGATCTTCGGGGTCCGCGAGTACTCGGTCATCTATTCCCGGGTGAGCACCGTGTTCAACTTCATCGCGGCCTTCGCCTCGGTCGCGTGGGCGGCGATCGGTTCGAGCATGGGGTTCAACGCCGTGTTCGGGATCGGTCTGGTGCTCATCACGATCGTCCTGCTCCTCGGGTTCTACCTGGCGCGTGCGGCGCGTTCGGTCCAGGAGCAGTGGACCTGAGTTGTCGGGGGGCCCGACGGCTGTCCGTCGGGCCTCCGCAGGGTCGTCCCCCCATGGTTGGAATGTCCCCCCGAAGGTTGTGATCGACGTGAGCATGACGACGTGCATCGACGAGGTCCGGGCGGCGGCCTATCGCCGCGACGGGTACTGGGGCGATGCCGGGCTCTACGACTATTGGCGGCTGGCCGTGCTGGCCGCCCCCGGACGCACGGCCGTCGTGGACTGCCGCGGCGCCCGCCTGACCTATGAGCAGGTGGACCGGGCGGCGGCCGGTCTGGCCGGGTACCTGCGCGAGGCGGGGGTCCGGGCCGGCGACATCGTGTCCGTCCAGCTGCCCAACTGGGCCGAGTTCCTGGTGGCCGACGTGGCCTGCCTCAAGCTGGGTGCGGCGATCAACCCGACGCTGCCGCAGCACCGCCTCAACGAGCTGAGGCACATCATCGGGCGCTGCGCCACGACGGCGATCATCGTCCCGACCAGATTCCGCAAGACCGACTACCGGGAGCTGGCGGCGTCGCTGTCCAGCGAGTGCGCCACCGTGCGCACCGTGCTCATGGTCGACAACGGCGGCGAGCCCGACGACCGGTTCACCGCCTTCGAACACGCCACGAGCCATGAGCCGCTCACCGAGCAGCAGTGCACTCCCGGTCGGGGCACCGAGCTGGCGGCGGTGCTGTTCACCTCCGGCAGCGAGGCCAGCCCCAAGGGGGTGATGCTCACCCACGCCAACGTGCTCGCGGCGGAGCGGGCGTTCGCGGCAGACCTGGGGATCGGTTTCACCGACCGGATGTTCATGCCCGCACCCGTGGCGCACGCCACGGGGTACCTGCACGGGGTGAGCATGCCGTTCCTCGTGGGTGGCACCTCCGTGCTGCTCGACGTGTTCTCCGGACCGGCCGCGGTCGAGATGGTCAACCGGGAGCAGGCGACCTGCGGGATGGGCGCGACCACCATCATCCGCGACATGTTCGACGCCGCGGACGCCGGTGACGGGTTCCACGCCGGGCTGCGCTTCCTGTGCTGCGGAGGCGCCCCCGTCCCGCGTGACCTGGTCGAACGTGCACTCGCTGACGGGGTCTGCCTGCACTCGGTGTACGGCTCGACCGAGAGCGCCCCGCACACCCTCACCCGCCCCGGCGACCCCGCGGACCGGGTGATCGGCACCGACGGACGACCCACTTCGGGGACCGAGATCAGGATCGTCGACCCGCGCACCCGCGTCGAGGTGCCGGTGGGCGTGGAGGGCGAGGAGGCGTCCCGCGGGCCGGGGGTCTTCGTCGGCTACCTGGGCGACCCGGCGCGCACGGCCGCCGTGCTGGACAAGGACGGCTGGTACTACTCGGGCGACCTGGCGACGGTCGACCCGGACGGGTACGTGCGGATCACGGGACGGCTCAAGGACGTCATCGTCCGCGGTGGGGAGAACATCAGCGCCACCGAGGTCGAGGCGATCCTGCGGCGCCACCCGGAGGTGAAGGACGCCGCCGTGGTCGCCATGCCGCACCCGCGCCTGGGGGAGAGCGCCTGTGCGTTCCTCATCCAGGCGCCGGGCAGCACACCGCTCGACCTGGCCCAGGTCTGCCGCTTCTTCGACGAGTTGCACGTGGCCAAGTACAAGACGCCCGAACGGGTGGTGGTGGTCGAGGCGCTGCCGATGACGGCCACCGGCAAGGTCCGCAAGAACGAGCTGCGCGCACAGGTCGTCGCGATGCTCGACCAGGAACCGGATCGTGCGCGCGAGGCTGCGGCGTCGACGTGCGACGACGAGCCGTGCTGCCCTGCGCAGGTGCAGCGGTGACGGTGCTCGTCGGCTACCAGTGGGCGGCCTCGCCCAAGGAGGCGACGGTGCTCGACGACGGCACCGTCACGTGGGCCGGTGCCAACCGGGTGGTCTCCGCCGCGGACCGGGTGGCCATCGAGCTCGCGTGCCGCACCGCCGAGGCGACGGGCGCGCGGACGGTGGGGGTGTGCGTCGCCGGCCCGCAGGCGGGTGCCGACCCGCGCGCCCGCAGCTCGGCGCTGGCCTGCGGGCCTGACGAGGTGGTGGTCGTGGCGGCTGGGCGCGAGCCCGACACGTACGAGGTGGCGGCGGCGCTCGCGGCTGTGATCGGGCAGCTGGGCGATGTGGACCTCGTGGTGCTCGGCGACTGCGCGGCCGATGCGGGGACCCGGATGGTGGCCCCGGTGCTCGGCGGGCTGCTCGGCTGGCCCACCCTCACCGAGGTCGGTGAGGTGGCGCCCGACCCGGCCGGCGGGTTCGAGGTGGTCGACGACTCCCGCGGTGCGCGTCGGCGCACCCGGGTGACCGGCCCCGCCGTGCTGGGCGTCGCGGTCGACGCCTGCGTCCCGCGTCAGCTCGGGCTGCGCCAGATCCTGGCCGCCGACTCCAAACCGTCGCGGGTGGTGCCCGCGGCCGAGCTCGGGCTGACCGCGCCGGCGCTCGAGGTGCTGGACCGGGCGCCGGTGGAGCTCGGCCGACGGCGCGGCCACGTGATCGACGAGGCGGACCCGGCCCGCACGGCGGCGCTGCTGGTCGACGAGCTGATCCAGGCGGGTGTGCTGTGACGACGGCGTGGCTGGTGGCCGGTGAAGGACCCGGGGTCGGGGCCCTGGTGGACCTGGCGCGGTCGTTGGCGGAGGAGGTCGCCGCGGTCGTGGTCGGCGACGACGCGGATGCCAGGGCCGTGGCGCGGGTGGTCGACCGGGTCGACTGGGTGCCGTGCGCGGCGGGCGTGCCCGCGGAGTGCTTCGCGGGGGCCGTCGCCGAGCACCTGGCCGGAGCCGAGCTGGTGCTCGCGGGGACCGGACCCGCCAGTCGGGTGCTGGCCGGTGCGGTGGCCGCCCGGACGGGCGCGCCCGTCCTGACCGCGGTACGTGAGGTGGTGCGTACCGAGGGCGCCTGGCAGATCACCCGGCTCGTCGTCGGCGGGATCGCGACCGAGCGCAACCGTGTCCCCGGGCCGGTGGTGCTGGTCACGGAGGGCGGGCGCCGGGTAGGCGGCGAGGAGGCCGACAGCACGGCCGCAGAACCCGCGGTCCAGCGGCTCGACCTGGTTCGGCTGCCGATGAGCTGCCCGCAGGCACCGGTCGTCGACGGTGAGCCGCACGATCTGGCCTCGGCCGCCCGCGTGGTCGGCGTCGGACGGGGTGTGCGCGACCCGGGTGAGCTGGAGGTCGTCGCCGAGCTGGCCCGCGCCCTCGGTGCCGAGGTCGCGTGTTCGCGACCCGTCGCCGAGGACCTCGGCTGGTTCCCCAAGGATCGCTACCTGGGGGTCTCGGGCCGGCGGATCTCCCCACGGCTCTACCTGGCCCTGGGGATCTCGGGCCAGCTGCAGCACATGATCGGGGTCCGCGACGCCGCCATGATCGTCGCGGTCAACACCGATCGTCGGGCCCCCGTCATGTCCGAGGCCGATGTCGCGGTGGTCGCCGATGTGCACACCCTGCTGCCGGCGTTGCTCGACGAGCTGGGCCGGGTGCGCGGCGTGCCGCTCGCGGAGGTCGCGCGATGAGGATCGGTGTGCTCGTCAAGCAGGTGCCGGACACGTGGGAGGAACGTCGGCTGGACCCGGCGCTGCGCCGCACGGACCGGTCGGGCGCCCTGGTCGCCGACGAGGTCGGTGAGCAGGCCCTTGAAGTGGCGCTCACCTGCAAGGACGTCGACCGGTCCATCGAGGTGGTGGTCGTGACGATGGGCCCGCCGAGCGCCCAGGACGTGGTGCGCGGCGGTCTGGCGATGGGGGCCGACCGCGGGGTGCACGTGGTCGAC
>JAHIJU010000008.1 GCA_018898235.1 Actinomycetota bacterium
GCGGACCGTCGAGGCGCCGTTCTTCCGCCGGGTGGTCAACCAGCGGCGCGACGGCGGCCCGGCACCGACCACCGACACCTACCAGGGACTGCACCGGCGACTGGTCGAGCTGCTCGGGCCGGCGCGCGAGCAGCCCAGTGCGCACACCGCCGCCACCCGTGACGGCAAGGGCATCGTGTTCGTCGCCTACGACGGCCAGGTGCACCCGGCCGGCTTCCTGCCGCTCGAGCTCGGCTCGATCCGCGAGCACTCGTTGGCCGAGCTCTACCGGGACGACGAGACGCTGCTGCGGATCCGCTCGGCCGACTTCAGCGGCCGCTGCGGGCGCTGCGAGTGGGCCGACCTGTGTGGCGGCTCGCGGGCGCGGGCGTTCGCCGCGACCGGTGACCCGCTCGCCGAGGACCCGGCCTGCCCGTGGGAACCGGCCGTCAGTCTGGTCTGAAGTCTCCGACCTGCGCGGGCGGCGTCCGCCGATCGGCGCCGTCTACTGACGGCGGCGCCGTCGCATACACCCGCAGGTAGGCCCAGCCCGCCCACTGCTGCCGGGCCAGGTGCGCGACGGCGGCCGGGACGATCCCGACATCGGCCCGCAGCGCACCGGGCTCGGCGCCGAGGGACCGCAGCGAGTTGGCACAGGCGACGATGTCCAGACCTGGCTCCAGCGGCACCGCGCCGTCGTCGTCGGCGGCGAGCAGCAGCCGGACGGCGGCTCCTTGCACTACGACCTGCACGGCGACCTCGGGCCCCAGCTCGGCGCGGGCGTTGGCGGCCACCCGTTGCACCGTGCGCAGGGCCGCGGCCCCGTCCGCCGCGTCGTCGGTCCACACGTGCAGCAGCAGTCCCTGGGCCATCGCATCCTCTTCCGGTGCCGGGGTCCGCAGCTCACGGGCCCGAACCGGACCCTACCGACCGGGCGGCCTCCTGCCTGGCCGGTCCGGTCCGCGCCCAGTTGCGCCGGGCCGTCAGCCGCGCGGGGAGGTCATCCGGGTGGCCGCCGTCGAGGCCTCGGCCTGGGGGAGGCCGGTGGCGATCTGCATCGGGCCGCCGGTCAACGGTTCGGTCACCCTGGGTGCCTGCAGCACACGGCCGTCGAGCACGAGTGCGATCTGGTTGCGGGGTGCGGGCAGTGAGACCGCCCGGGTCGTCATGGTCGCCAGTGCGGCGTTCCCGGCGGAGGTGAGGGTGACGGTGACGCCCGCGGTGCTGCCGGTCACGTCTGTCTCGGTCGACTCGAGTGCAGCCCCGGTGACCTCGGCGGGGCCCAGGACGTAGACCTCGGAGCCGTCACGCGAGCAGGCGACGAGCGGTTGGTCAGCCGGCGTCACCGCAGGGCGCGCGGTCGACGTGCAGTCCAGCGCGGTGAGCTGGGAGGCGACCTGCGGGGTGATCCACGCCGGGTCGCTGGGGTTGGTCGGTGAGTCCGTCGGGCTCGGGGCCGTGAACGTGGTCCCCGGTGCGCCCGTGGTCAGGACCGGTCGGATCTCGAACGCCCAGCTGTCGGCCGCAGGGTTCGTGTTCGCCGTCGAGCGCAGCACGACGAGGACCATGAGCGCGAGCACGACCAGCCCCACGAGCGTGAGCACGGCCGCCGCCCGGTGCCGAGGGCGCCCCCGGCCGCCGGTCGGGTCGTCCGTGATCGGTCCCTGGGTCTCACTCATCGTCGAGCCACCTTCGCCTCCGCGCCGCTGTGCGCGTCCTTCGACGGTAGCCCGGAGCCGGGGCTCTCCGCAGGGGTTTGCGCAGGTTGCGGACGTGCGGCTTGCGGGCGCCGTGCCGCGCGGCGCCTCGCGCAGCGTGGGTGGATCGCGCGTCGCGGCGGCCTGTCCCGGTGGCGGGAGCCCCAGGCGGCCCTCTCCGCGGCGCTCGCGGCCCTCGCCGGCCCCGCAGCCCTCGACCTCGCTCCCGGGGCAGGCTCCTGACCGCGCGACCCCGTCATCTGGCTCGTTCCGGTTCGTGACCCCGTCATCTCGCGCCTTGTGGGATCGCAAGGGGCGCGCGATGACGGGATGGCTGCCGCGTGCGCCGCTGCTCAGTCGACGGGGGGTGTGCTCCTGCCACGCCCGGCGGCGACTGCCGCGCGCGGCGGCGAACCCTCGGCGTTCGGCTCGTCGTCATCGACTCGCCCCCCGCCGGTCAGCGGGCGGTCGCGGAGAGATGCTGTGCTGCGCTTGTGCGGGTCGCGATCATCGCCGAGTCCTTCTTGCCGCAGGTCAACGGGGTGACGAACTCCGTGCTGCGGGTGCTGGAGCACCTGCGGCGCGGTGGTCACCAGGCGACGGTGCTCGCACCGGGCACGCCGCCGGCCACCGCATCGGGGGCCCGGGTGGTGCCGCTGCGGTCGGTGCCGATGCCGGGGTACAGCCAGTTCCGGGTGGGGGTTCCCTCGGCCCGGGCAATTGCGCGGGAGCTGGCGGCGTTCGCCCCCGATGTGGTGCACCTGGCCTCACCGTTCGCCACCGGGTGGTCGGCGGTTCGGGCCACCGGGCGGCTCGACCTACCGACGGTGGCGGTCTACCAGACCGACATCGCCGGGTTCGCCGGCCGTTACCACCTGGGTGCTGCGGTGGACGGGGCGTGGCGGATGGTCCGGACCATCCACGACCAGGTGGACCTCACGCTCGCCCCGTCCCGGGTGGCCATGACCTCGCTCGAGGACCACGGTGTGCCGCGGGTGCGGCTGTGGGCGCGCGGGGTGGACACCGAAGCGTTCAACCCGGCGCACCGCGATGCCCGGCTGCGCGCGCGGCTGGCGCCGAACGGCGAGGTCCTCGTCGGGTTCGTCGGCCGGCTGGCTGCGGAGAAGCAGGTCGAGGACCTGGCGGTGCTGGACGGGCTGCCGGGGGTGCGGGTCGTCGTGGTGGGGGACGGGCCTGAGGGCGAGGACCTGCGGCGTGCACTGCCGCGGGCTGTCTTCCTCGGCCAGCTCACCGGCCCGGAGCTGCACCGGCTGGTCGCGAGCCTGGACGTCGCGGTGCAGCCCGGGCCGTACGAAACGTTCTGCCAGTCGGCGCAGGAGGCGCTCGCGGCCGGGGTCCCGGTGGTGGCGGTCGGCGCCGGCGGGGTGGCCGAGCTGGTGGACCCCAGCCGCACCGGGTGGCTCTACCCGGCGGGTGACCTGGCGGCGCTGCGGGCCGCGGTCGCCGACCTGGCCGGTGACGAGGCGAAACGCCATGCGATGGGGCAGGCGGCCCGCCGGCAGGTGCGCGGGCGCACGTGGCAGGTGGTCGGGGAGCAGCTGCTGGGTCACTACGAGGATGCCGTCGCGCTCCATCGCGCGGGCGTCGTGGTGCGGTGAGCATGCACATCGTCCACCTGACGAACGCCTACGCCCCCGCGTCGGGCGGGGTGCGGACCGTGGTGCACGCCCTGGGCGCCGGGTACCGGGAGCGCGGGCACCGGTTCACCCTCGTCGTCCCGGCCGAGCGCGCCGGGGTGGACGACGAGCCGTGGGGCACGCGGCTGCGGCTGCGCGGCCCGCGGGTGCCGGGCACGGACGGGTACCGGCTGCTCGTCGACCGGCGGGCGGTGCTGCGTGCCTTGGACGAGCTGGCCCCGGACCGGGTGGAGGTCTCCGACCGGTTCACGCTGCGTGCGGTCGGCGGCTGGGCCCGCGCGCACGGGGTGCCGACGGTGATGCTCGCGCATGAGCGGCTGGACGGGCTGGTCGAGTCGCTGGCCAAGGTGCCCGGTCCGGTGGCGCGCGCGGTGGCGGACCGGCACAACCGACACTGGGCGGCGGCGTTCGACGCGGTGGTGGTGACCTCGCCGTTCGCGGCGCAGGAGTTCGACCGGATCGCGGTGGCGACCGAGCGGGTGCCGCTCGGCGTGGACCTGGAGCTGTTCACCCCGTCCCGCCGTACCCGGGCCCTGGACCCGGACGACCTGCTGCTGGTGCTGTGCAGCCGGTTGTCCCCGGAGAAGGAGCCGGCGGTCGCCGTCGAGACGCTCCGGCTGCTGCGGGCCGAAGGGGTGCCGGCCCGGCTGGTGGTGGTCGGCGACGGCCCGGAGGCGGCCTCGCTGGCCCGACGCGCCCGCGGGCTGCCGGTCACCTTCACCGGGTTCGTGCCCGACCGGGCCGCCGTCGCGGACCTGCTGGCCGACGCCGATGCGGTGCTGGCGCCGGGTCCGCTGGAGACGTTCGGGTTGGCGGCGCTCGAGGCGATGGCCTGCGGCACGCCGGTGGTCGCGGCGCGTGGGTCGGCGGTGGAGGCGCTCACGGCCCGGGTCGGTGGGCCGCCTCCGGCTGACGATCCGGCGGGGTTCGCCGCGTCGGTCCGCACCCTGGTGGACGGGCCGGCGGGTGGTGCGCGGTCGGCGGCCCGGGCGGTCGCCGAGGAGCTGGGGTGGGCGGCGACGGTGGACCGGATGCTCGCGCTGCACGGTGTCTGTCCGCCAGCCGGTGTCTGGTCGACGGACGGCGTTCGTCCGGCAGATGGTGGACCTCCGCCCGATGGTGTGCCGATCAACCGCGGTGTGCCGATAGGAGAGGTAGTGCCCGCCACGCACGGTCTGCAGGCACGAGACGGTCGGCCGACGAGGGCGGGAGCGCGGACGTGAGCGACTGCTACGGCGACGCGGACGTGCCCCTGGTGATCCCGCACCGTGCCGGTGCCGGGCTCGCGACCGAGAACACCGTGCGGGCCGCGCACCGGTCGTTGTCCCTGGGGCACCGCTACCTGGAGACCGATGCGCGCACGACGCGTGACGGTGTGGTGGTCGCGTTCCACGACCGGACGGTGAACCGGCTGGCCGGGGTCGGCGGGGCGATCAGCGCCCTGACCTGGGAGGAGATCGGCGCGTTGCGGCTGCGCGACGGCACCCGCGTGGCCCGGCTCGACACTCTGTTGAACGCCTGGCCGTCGGTGCGCTGGTCGATCGACGTGAAGGACCCGGCGACGCTGCCCGCGTTGCTCGCCGTGCTGCGCACCACGGGTGCGACGCGCCGGGTGTGCCTGGCCGGGACCCGTGACCGGTGGTTGGCGGCGGCTCGGGACGAGCTGGGTGAGGGGTTGGCGACGGCGCTCGGTTGGGAGTCGATCGGTCGGCTGCTGGGCTGGGGTCGGTTCCGGCTGCCGGGGTACCTGCCGTCGTACGTGCACGTGCCGTACGCGCTGGTGCGCCGGGGCGGTGCCCGACGGGTCGTCGAGCGGGCGCACGGGGCCGGGCTGCGCACGGTGGTGTGGGGGCTGGACGACCCGGTGGCGATGCACCGGTTGCTCGATGCGGGGGTGGACGGCCTGATCAGCGACCGCGCCGACGTGCTGCGCGAGGTGATGGTGGCCCGGGGCACGTGGGCACCGACGGGTCAGCGGGGTGACCCGGGTCAGCGGCGCGGGTCGGCCCCGCAGGCTGCGGGCACAGGGGTGCCGGCTGCGGCAGCGGACGGCACCTCAGCGATACCCGCCACGTCGTCGCCCGAGCGGTCCGACGAGGTGGCCCGCGCGGCCCTCTCCTGACCGAGCACGACGCCGGCGAGCAGCAGCCCGGCGCCGAGCCACTGCCGGGCCGAGAGCCGTTCACCGGCGAGCCCCGCGCCGAGCAGGACGCCGGTGAGCGGGTTGGCCAGGCCGATGAGCGCCAGGTCGGACGGCCCGAGCCGGGCCAGCCCCGCGAACCACAGCAGGTAGGCGGCGGCCGTCGCGATGATGGTGAGGTACCCGAAGCCGAGCAGCGCGGTGCCGTCGAGCACGGGCGGGGCGCCTTCGGCGAGGGCGGCGACCGGCAGCACGAACAGCCCACCGGCGACGAGCTGCCAGGCGGTGGCGGGCAGCACCGCGATCGTCCCGTCCTTGGCGGTCCAGCGGGCCATGAGCACGTAGCCGAGCGAGGACATGGCCATCGCGCCGACGGCAGCCGCGATGCCGCGCGGGTCGACGGCGTCAGGCCCGGACCACAGCATGAGCACGACGCCGGCCAGCCCGAGCAGGGCCCCGCCGACCCCGGCGACACGTAGCCGCCGGCCGAGCAGCACGGCGGACAGCCCCATCATCACCAGGGGCGAGGCCGCCATCACGACGGAGGCGACCCCGGTCGGCAGCAGCTGGGCGGCCAGGTAGACGAGGGCGAAGAAGGCGCCGGTGTTGAGCATCCCGAGCACGGCCGAACGCCACCACCAGGACCCGCGCGGCAGCCTGCGGGCGATCAGCAGGAGCAGCAGCCCGGCGGGCAGGGCGCGCAGCACGGCGCCCCACAGGGGGGAGTCGGCGGGCAGCGTGTGCCGCGTCACGTAGTAGGTCGACCCCCAGACGACGGCGGGGATGAGCGTGAGCAACCGCCACCGCACAATACCTTCCATGGAAGCGACTATACCTTCCTTGGAAGATATGATCGACGCATGACGACGGACAAGGTCGCCCGCATCCAGGCGCAGTGGGCCCGCGAACGCCCTGACCTGGACTTCTCGCCGATGGGAGTGATCGGCCGGCTGCACCTGGTGGCGGCCCACCTCACCGACGAGCTGGTGGCCGTCTACGCGCAGTTTGGGCTCACCGAGGCCGAGTTCGACGTGCTCGCCGCCCTGCGCCGCTCACCCGACGGCTGCGCCCCGAGCGAGCTCGCCGACACGACCATGGTCACGACCGGCGGCATGACGAAGCGTCTGGACCGGCTGCAGGCCGAGGGCCTCGTCGAACGGAACCGGGCGGCGGGTGACGGCCGTGCCCGCATCGTGCGCCTCACCGCGGCCGGCCGGGACCTGATCGACCGCGCGGTGACCGCCCACGCGGCCAACGAGCACCGGCTGCTGGAGCAGATCGGCGGGGAGGCGGTGGGGGTGCTGGAGCCCGTGCTGCGGGACTGGCTGGGGCGGTTCGAGCCGGAGGTGTGAGGCCAACTGTCATGCGAACAGTGGATAGAATCACCTGTATGCATGACGTCGACCACGACCTGCTCTACGAGACCGCGGAGAGCCAGTCCGGCTACTTCACCGCGGGTCAGGCGCTTGACGCGGGGATGGACCGCAGCACGCTGTCTCATCACGCGCGGCCGGGTGGCCGGTACGAGCGCATCGGACGTGGCGTCTACCGGCTGCGCCACTTCCCCACGAGTCCGCTCGAACACGTCGTCGCGGCCTGGCTCCCGCTCCGGGCGTCCGGCGTCGTCTCGCATGAGAGCGCGCTGGAGCTGTACGACCTAGCCGATGTGATCCCCGACGCCGTCCACATCTCGCTCCCGCGCTCCCAGCGGGGGCAGCGCCCGCGTGCCGGGGTCCGGCTGCACACCGTCACCCGTCCGCTCGCCGACGACGAGATCCGCGAGACGTCGAGTGTGCGAGCGACGAGCCCGGAGCGGACCGTCGTCGACTGCATCGACGGCGGCACCCAGCCCGAACAGGTCGAGCTCGCGATCCGCCAGGCGCTGGGTCGGGGCCTCACGACGCGACGTCGGCTGACGGATGCCGCTGCGCCGTCAAGCCGGGCCCGCGACCTGGTGGACGCCGTCGTGCGGGCGGTCGATGCATGAGGTACACGACTGCCCCGGCCTTTCGCCGCGCACTCGAGGACCGCCTCAAGGCCCTGGCGGGGAACGACGCCGCAGGCCTCGCCCGGTACCGCAAGCGCGTCGTCTTCGACCGTCTGCTCGCGCGCCTCGTCGTCGCTGCGCCCGGCGGTTGGGTTCTCAAGGGTGGGTTCGCGCTCGACCTTCGCCTCGCCGACCGCGCCCGGTCCACCAAGGACGTCGACCTCGCCTGGCACGCCGCGGAGCGGGCACTGCTCGACGCGCTCCTCGACGCGGCGGGCCGTGACCTCGGCGACTACTTCGCGTTCGACCTCGAACGCGCCGACATCGCTCCTGACCTGCTGGGCGGCGCCCACCGCTTCCGTGTCACCGGCTCTCTCGCGGGCCGCCCCTTCGAGTCCTTCGTCCTCGACGTCGGGACCCTCGACGGTCCACCCGCAGGCAGTGACCTGCTCTTGACGCCGGACCTGCTCGGCTTCGCGGGCATCTCGTCGGTCGCGGTGCCTACGTTGCCGCTCGCCCCCCAGGTCGCCGAGAAGCTGCACGCCTACACCCGGACCTACGACGGTGGACGCGGCAGCACCCGCACCAAGGATCTCGTCGACCTCGCGCTCATCGCCCAGTTCTTCCCGGTGGATGCGGCGGCGCTCAGCGGCGCTATAGACGACGTCTTTGCCAGACGGGCGACCCATGAGTCGCCTGCGGCGCTCCCGGTTCCCCCAGTCGGGTGGCGGGTTCCGTACCAGCGCCTCGCTCTCGCGGTCGGCCTCGAACCCGATCTGCGCGCCGGCCACGCCACCGCAGCCGCCATGCTCGACCCCGTCCTCCGGCGCGAGGTGGTCACCGGTTCATGGGACCCCGACTCGATGACGTGGGCCGTGCGTTGACTCCTGCCGCGCAGGTCAGAGGGACCTGTCTTGGCCCGACGGGCCGTGCCAGCGTCTGATGCTGGGACAGATCGGCGACAAGGCGGCGGGGACGCTGGGACGGTTCGAGCCGGAGGCGTGTGGTCGGGTCAGGCCGCTGGCCCGGTGCCGGTGCACCCGGGTGACTCGACCCCGTCCGCTCCCGGGAGGCCAACTCGGAGAGTCGTCGGGTCGCCGGCTGAGAGGGCGCCTCGCGGGGCCCCAGTGACCGAGATGATCTGCGAGGGGCGCGAGATGGGGGACTGGATCCCGGCTCACAGGGCCGTGACGTAGAGGTAGATCCCGAGCGTGGTCGCCGCCGCCAGGACGCCTCCGGTCCACGCTCGGAGGCGCCGCCGGTGGCTCCAGGGGACGAACCAGAAGGGGGCGGCAAGGATGAGTCCGGCTGCCGTTGCCAGCAGGGCCACCCCGGCGCTGCCCCCCTTGTCAGGGGTTCGACACGCGGTGACTCCGCACCGATGGAACCATGCGAGGCCGTAGGCGACGTAGGCCCCGACTGTGCCCAGGGGGACGGCCCAGATCAGGTGGAGCGCCCCTGGGTGCCGCTGGGACTGGCGCGTCTGGTTCGTTCTCATGAGCCTGTGGTGGCGACAGTGACGGTGCCGGAGGCGTTGACGCATCCGACGTGCAGTGTCCCGTCGATGCTGCTGGCCCCGCTCAGCGTGAGCCTGCCCGGGGTGTAGGCGTCAAGACGCGTCCCGGTGGTGGTGGGTGCCGTTGGCCGGTGTCGTCCGAGCCGGAGGCGTGGGGTCGGGTCACGCCGCCGGCCCGGTACCTGTGCACGCGGGGGAGTCGACCCCGTTCACGTCGACCCAGGCCTTCCAGGTCCACTCCTGGCCGAGGCGGTCGAGGGCGTCGGTGGTCAACGTCATCGTCGGGTCGATGTCGGGGGCGTCCACGAGCGGGAAGCTCTGGGAGCGACTGACCCCGTTGGTGCCCGTGAACGTCACGTTGAGATTCGCCCAGTCCTCGGGCGAGAGGGTGCCGCGCAAGGCCCAGGTGACCGAGAGGGCCCGCGTGGGGGGCTCGGTCTGACGTGTGATGCCGAGCCGGGTGCTCGTCGTGGTGGTCGTCGTCTGGTGCAGTGTCGCACCGGCCAGGCCGAGGCTCCCGGTGTCGGGGGTGGTCATCGTGCATCGCAGCTCGGTAGCGGTGCCGTCGATGCCGGTGGACATCCCCCCGCTGAACAGCACGCCGATCCCGCAGGCGACGGCGGAGACCCAGGTCGCCCACGGACGCCAGGCGGGTGCCGTCGCGGCCTGCCAGACGAGCGGCGGCCCGATGTGGGCCGCCGCGTCGGCACGGGGCGCGAACCAACGGTGCGGCAGCGGCTGCCGGGTGACCAGCACGACGCTCCCGACGATGCTGTCGGCGAACGTCCTGCGCTTCGGGTTCCAGAGCGGCCGCAGGTACCCGATGAGCAGGATCGCGTCGACCAGGTGGGCCGCCCACCGCAGGAGCGTCCTGACCAGCCCGAGGGGACGGGCATCGACCTCGCCCACGACGGCGATCCCGGCGACGAGCTTGCCTGGGGTCGCTCCGCCGTACGCCTGCATGGCGACCGTCACCACGAACACCGCGACGATCCAGGGGTTGTCGATCCACGGTGTGCCCGACGGGGTGCGACCGAGGCTGACGAACGGTGTGCCCAGGAAGGGGAAGTTCCCGCCGAGCTCCGGCAGGACGAGGAACGCCAGCCCCGAGCCGATGGAGCCGTCGAGGAGCGAAGCCACCACGCGCCTGGACCAGCTCGCGTAGACGGGCTCGCGCGCGTCGGATGGCGCTGGCTGCGCAGCGGTGTCGATGGACGTGCCCCCCGGAAGCGTCACGGGTTCATGGTGGCGGATGGAGGTCCCCGGTGCACGCTGTTCCCCGGTTCGGCGATGGGCGCTCGAAGCGGAGTCGGCTCGAAGGTGATCTTGCGTGAGGCGCGTAGGCGTCGCGGGTCCTTGACCCCCACATCTTGTGCGGAGTCTCCTAACCTCACCCGCCTCACCTGGAGCCTGATTGAGGCCGCGCATGTCATCGCCTCGGTGGCCTCCGGATGGTTGTGCCGGAACTCCCATCCTCGGGCGGCCCCGCCTCTGCCGGAGTGCCGATGTGCCCGCTGCCCAGCCCCACGCCGCACCCTCATTTGTGATGCGCCGGCAATCCGGCGGCCGCTTGGTCGTGTCGCAGGTCTGGCGTGCGCATTTGCGGGTACCGTCGTTGGGCGTGACAGATCACGAGGCCTTCTTCGAGAGAGGGCAACAGCTTCCTGCGATCTTCAAGCACGCCCTGTTGGTGAACTACCTGGTGCCCTTCGTGACCATGACCGCGAAGAGGAGCCCGAACCGGCGGGTCTGGTATGTCGACGGCTACGCAGGCCCGGGAACCTATGAGCCTGTCGACAGCGGCCGGGAAACCGCCCCCGGTTCGCCCCTGTTGGCGCTCCGCACGGCACGTAAGGTTCGGTCTTTTGATCCGCCGGTCGATATGCGCTGCGTCTTTGTGGAGGCAGATCCGAACCATGTTGCCGCACTCCAGAACCTCGTTGGGGATCCGCAGTTCGCCCCGATCCGGCCTCGCGTTTTTTCGGGGGCAATCGAAACGAGTGTCGCGACGATCGTCGCTGAGGTGGGTGACGATCCTTTGCTCACGTTTCTCGATCCCTTCGGCACCTCGCTTCCTTGGGTACACTTGCGGGACTCATTCCTAAGTCGACCGCGGCATGTTCCGAACGAGATCTTGCTCAATATGAATGTGGACGCGCTGCGCCGCATTGGTGCCCTGCCTCGAACGGACGCGAGGAATAGGCCGACGATAGAACGTCTCGACGCACTCCTCGGCTACGCAGAGTGGCGCACGACGTTCGACGCGATCTACAGTCCGGGCGAGGAAGGTTCGGCTACGAGCGCCGCGCTCGCCGTGGCCGCAGAGTTTCGCAAACGGGTACTGGAGCAAACAGGCTACTCATCCTTTGCGGTCCCAGTACGCCGAGACTACGGTCATCAACCGGTCTTCCTCATGACTCTGTTCTTCAGGCACCCACTTGCCCTCTTCAAGTACGCGGATGCGGTTTCCAGCGCAAACCAAAAGTGGCGTCTTGAGGTCGCCCAGAGAGATGCTGCTAGGTATCTCCGCTCGGCCGGCACGATGCTCTGGGACGACGACCTCTCTCCTGAGGAGGTGCGGAGGAAGGTGAGCGAGGCTGAGAGTGAGCTCGACGTGAAATGGTCCAGTGTCATCGCTGAGAATCTGCGAGGACTGCTCCGTGTGCGCAACTGCGTGCCTGTGTCGGGCAACTTGGCGGAAGTCTACGGTGATACTCTCGGACTGGCGCGTGAGAAGCACCTGCGGAGTGCGCTCAGGTTGCTTTCCACCGAAGGGCTCACGAGGCCGTTGGTAGGAGATCTGAGCAAAGCGACGATTCAGCGCGTGATCTGATCAACTTGCTTCGCGCGCGCTTGCCGTAGGCATCCCGCTCCAAACCTTCCCGTCGAGCATGCGCCCGCCCGCCTTCGGCGTGCGTCCTCCCCACTGCTTGTGGAAGAACGGGACTTCGGCTGCGATGCAATTGTTGCGGATCGTTCGGACCCACTCGTGCTCGAGCGGTCGGGCGTGGGGCCCGGACTCGCCTCCTGTGATGACCCAGCCGATGCCGTCAAGGTCAAGCGAATCTAGTGGGCCGATTAGTGGTTCGCACGAGAGGAAACGCACCGCAGCAGGCACTTGGCGTAGATGGTCGACGCGGTACAAATGGTCTTCGTTCTCGACGCTAACGCCAAGCCACAAGTTGGCCGGCCAATCGAGTTTGTCTGCGATCTTCGGCAAGCGGGCCGAGCGCTTCGTGAGCACCTGGTAGGTGTGCTGCGGAGTATCGGCGATCACATCGAAGACGCGTCGGACGAAGTCGAGCGGGACCTTCGCGTGGAACAGGTCACTCATTGAGTTGACAAACACCGTTCGATGGCCGCTCCACCGGTACGGGAGAGCGAGCGCCGGCTCGTGGAGGGTCAGC
>JAHIJU010000122.1 GCA_018898235.1 Actinomycetota bacterium
CTCGGGGCGGATGGCGCTCGTCGCGGCCGCGATCGCCGCCGTGCCCAACACGTTGCGGATCATGGCGGTCCAGCTCGGCGGCTGGCCCCCGCAGGCAGCGGCCACGCTGGCGGCCTGTGCCGTCGGGCTGCTGGCCGCGTGGGTCGCGCCCCGTCTCAACGTGCCGCGCATCACGGTCTACGTGCCGGCGGTCACGATCATGGTGCCCGGCGTCCCGGCCTATCGGGCCGTCTACTACCTGGCGCAGGGCGATACGACGCAGGCGCTCGGCTACGGCGTGAGCGCGGTCCTCATCGTCGTGGCGCTCGCGATCGGCCTGGCCATCGCCCGGATGCTCACCGACCGCGAGTGGGGCTTCGAGCACTGACACCCGCCGTTTGGGCGTCGGGCGTCCGGCCCGCTAACCTGAGCCGTTGTCTTGGAGACGTCGCATAGCCCGGTCTAGTGCGCGGCCCTGCTAAGGCCGTGAAGGGGGCAACCCTTTCCGTGGGTTCAAATCCCACCGTCTCCGCTCCGAGGTACCCGTCAGACCTCATCTCGACGAGCAGCACGAGCTCGCCCGGCGCCCCGGGAAACGGGGCGGTCGTGGGTCCCTGGTGAGGCACGATGCAGCTTGTGACCGGCTCGCCCGCCCAGAACGCCGCGACGGGCGACTGTGCGCCGTCGACGCAGCCCAGACCTGCGACACGTGCGCTGCGGAAGGCGCTCGGGCTGGTCGGGGAGTTCGTCGTCGAGCTCGTGCTCTCACTGCTGTCGCTGGGGCTCTTCCTTGCCGTCGCGGCGGTGGCGGTCTGGGGCTGGGGGCAGCAGCCCGTCGTGACCGCGGGGGGTGCCGCGTTGGTGGTTGCGCTGCTGGCCTACGGGGTCTGGGTCGTGATGCCGGCACGTCGAGCTCAGCCGCGGGGGCCCTTGGCCCGAGTCTCGGTCGGGTTGCTCAAGGCGATGGGGATGTGGCTCGTGTACCTGGTGCAATGGCTCGGGGCCGCGTGACGTGACCGGCTGGTTCCTACTTCGTCGTGCTGGCGACCCCGGGGACGACGACGGACGACCCGCTGCCGGGCCAGCAGCTGAAGCCGATCGGCACGGTCTGCGCCTTCGAGACCATCTCGCTGAGCAGGTCCATGCAGCGTGAGACCAGCACGTTGGGGTCGTTCGACACCGACTGGGCCAGCGTCTGGTTGGCGAGTGCCTGCTGCTGGGCGGTGATGACGGCCTGCTCGGCGATCCGGGTCTGGGCGACCTGCGCCAGGAGGGCGTTGACCTTCGACTGCGTGTTGTCGTCGTAGTGGATGACCGGGATGATCACCGACAGCACGTTGATCTGCTCGCCGATCTCGCCCTGGATCCGGGCCAGCACCTTGGTCGACAGCGATTCGAGGGTGGGCGACGTCGAGTTGCCGTCCTTGTCGATGGCCAACGGGTCGTAGTCCTCGAACGCGGCGTTGAGCGCGGCGTTGAGGTCCCGCGTGACCAGCGAGTCGCGGACGTTGGCGAAGTCGCGGTAGTCGCGGAACAGCCCGTCGGCGGCGGACTCCTCGATCCGCCAGCGGATCGACGTGTCGACGCAGGCGGTGGCCTGGTGGGCGATCCGCACCGTGATGCAGCTCTGGGTGTCCCCGGTCTTGACGTGGTTGTCGGTCTGGATCGCGGCGTCCATCTCGGTGACGACGTTCCACGGCGCGATCAGGTGGAACCCGTTGGACAGACTGGCGACGGGACGTCCGAACGAGGTCTCGATACCGACGTTCTTGGTCGACACGATGACGGCCGAGCTGAAGAACAGCGTGACGACCGCGAGCGTCCCGGACACGATCGCCACCCAGCCGGAGGTCTTCCCCGGCGTGGGCGCGGAGGCGCGTGGGCGGTCCGCTCCGGCCTTCCGGCCCGGGCGTCCGCCTGCCGCCTTGCCGGTGGGTGCCGCGGCTTCCGGCTCGGCGACCGGCGCCTCGGGAGCAGGCGCCGGCGAGGGCTGCGGCCGTGCGCGGCGGGCCGACCGACGCACCCCGAGGGCGATCGCGGTGACGATGAACAGCAGGATGGACGTCGTGAACAACCCGGGCATGACCTGACGCTCCCCCTCCGGCACGGTGCCGGGGACCGGTCGACCTGCGGTCCGTGTGCCGCGGGTTCGACGAGAGCCTAGGACGGTCGCGGAGCTCCGAACGGCGACTCAGCGGCGGTGAACGTCCGGACGGCTCTCGCCCCGGTGGGCGCGGGTGAGCTTCTTCCAGCGGTCGCGCTCCTCGGCGGCCAGGCGGGCGTCGGTGCGGCGGGCCTGGTAGGCGGCCTCCCGGGCCAGACGACGCCAGGAGTCGAGGCGGCGGGCCGGGAGCGTGCCGTCGGCGACGGCGTCCAGCACCGCGCAGCCGGGCTCGGAGGTGTGGCTGCAGTCGCCGAACCGGCAGTCGGCGGCCAGCTCGGCGACATCGGCGAACGTCGCGTCGAGCGCGTCCTCGTCGGCCACGATCCCGACGCCGCGGATTCCGGGGGTGTCGATCAGCCAGGCGCCGCCCGGCAGCCCGACGAGCTCGCGGTGGGTCGTGGTGTGCCGACCGCGTCCGTCGGCGCGGCGTTCGCCGGTCGCCATCACCTCGGCTCCCGCCAGGGCGTTGACCAGCGTCGACTTCCCCGAGCCCGACGGGCCGACGGCGACCAGCGTCACCCCGGGCGCGAGCAGCGCGCGCACCGGGTCGAGGCCGACGCCCGCCGGCACGCTCACGGCGTGCACCGCCACACCGAGCGCGACGTCGGCTACCGCGAGCCGCAACCGTTCGGCATCGGGCACCAGATCGGCCTTGGTGAGCACGACGACGGGCTGCGCCCCGGAACGCCAGGCGAGGGTGAGCAGCCGCTCCACGCGCCCGAGGTCCGGTTCGGGGTCCAGGTGCTCGACCACCAGCACGATGTCGACGTTCGCGGCGAGCGCCTGGGTGCGCGAGGTGCGGCCGGCCGAGTCGCGGACCAGGGCCGATCGACGGTGCAGGACCCGGGTGAGGTGCGAGCCGTCGCCGTCCTCGGCCACGAGCACGTCGTCGCCGACGGTGGGTGCCAGCTCCGGTCCGTCGTCGGACGGGACCAGACCGCCGCGGGGGAGGACCGCACGGCGCGGCTCCTCATGGGCCCCGAGCCCCGGGACCACGAGCACCGCACCGGCATCGACCCGGGCGACCCGGGCCCGGCCAGGGCCGGCCTGCCCGGCGTCTGCCGTGGCCTGCAGGGCCGCGTCGGACGGGTGTGCACTGGGTCGGTTCACCACGGCGTCGTCGGCGAGGAGGCCGTGCGCGGCGGGGTCGTCGTCACCGACGCGGTCCGCATCAGGGGCGCTCGCGAGAGGGTCAGGCATGACATGGGACGCTAGGAGTCGGCGGCGCCCCTGACGAGGGGATTTCGTGCTGCTCGGTCGCGCAAGGGTGTTGCCGTTCAGCCCATCGCCTGCGCGAACCACCCGCCGAGCGGTGGCGGTGGTACCGGGAGGTCTCCCGGTCGTGTCGGCTCGGGCTCCCACGGCCACAGCTCGATGATCTGGCTCGTCGCCGTAGTGAGCGCTGCGCCCGGGATGAGGTGCTGCCCCTCGCACGGGTCGAGCAGCGGGTGCGAGACCACGACGAGCAGATCGCCGGGCGGGGGCATCGGCGCCAACCAGAACTCGTTCCGGCAGGCGTTCTCGGACCCGCTGCCACCGGCCGACGACAACCGGGGTCCGGCGGCGCCGGGCCCCGACCCGCGGCCGTTGACCATGCGGGTGCCGTCGGCCAGCTCGACACCGACCCGCAGCTGTTGCATGGCCTGCCAGAGGTCTCGTCCGTCGGGCCAGCCCGGCGCCGACGGTCGCAGCCGCAGCTCGAGCTCGATCTGCACACCGGTGGAGTAGGTCCGGACGGTCATGAGGGAGACGGCGACGTCGTCGGTCCGCAGGAGTATCGGGCCGCCCGGGACGGTGCCCGGGGCCTCGTTCGTCGGCGGCGCCCAGGGCAGTGGATCGGCGGGCGGTTCGTCACCGTCGGGCGAGATGCTCAGGTGCGAGGCGAAGCTCATGGTCGCGACCCTGCCACTGTCGACCGGTGCAGGCGAGGCAGGTCCGGGCCCGTCAGGCGTCCCAGTCGCCGAGCGCGCCTTCCAGTGCGCCGAGCGCGGCGTCGAGCACCGACCAGCGGTGGTCGGGCGGGCAGCCCTGGTCGACCCAGCGCAGGCACGCCGCGTCGAGGAAGCCGAAGAAGCCCCAGATCGCGTAGTCGTGGCGCAGATCGGCGCGGTCGGCGAGCTGGGCGCGCAGGCGGTCGACGTAGTCGGTCCGGGCGACGCGGCGGGCCTCGACCGCTGCCGGGGGTTCGCCGCCGTCGCCGCGCAGCGGGGCCGACCAGCCGACGGGGTGGGCGGCCACGTGGTCGAGGTAGACCAGGGCGGTGGCGCGCAGCCGGTCGCGGGTGCTGACGCCGGGGGCCAGTGCGGCGAGGGCCTCGCCCTGCCGGTCGAGGAGATCGTCGACGGCGCGGGCGACGAGGGCTGCGTACAGCTCGGCCTTGCCGGGGAAGTAGCGGTAGACCAGGGCCTCGGAGGCCTGGGCGACCGAGGCGACCTCGGCGACGGTGACCTCGGCGTAGCGCCGGTCGGCGAACGTGTCGGCGGCCGCGGCCAGGATCTGCTCACGGCGCTGGTCCGGGTCGAGCCGGCGGCGGGGCTGGCGGTCGGTGCGGCTCACCTTGTCGATCGTAGCCCTAGTGACCTAGGCTCACTAAGGCTAGTAAGGAAGACTCACTAACGACCGGCGTCTGAGGAGCGGGATGAGCTGGACCGAGCACGTCGTGTGGTGGCACGTGTACCCGCTGGGCTTCGTCGGCGCGCCCGTGCACGCGGAGCAGCGCCAGACCGCCGGTGAGCCCGCCGCCGGAGCCCCCGTCGTCCACCGCCTGCCCGCCTGATCGGTTGGCTCGACCACCTCGTCGGGCTGGGGGCAAACGGGCTGCTGCTCGGGCCGGTCTTCGACTCGGCGACGCACGGCTACGACACCCTCGACCACCTGCGCCTCGACCCCCGGCTGGGCGATGACGGCGACCTGGACGAGCTCATCGCCGCCTGCCACGCCCGCGGTATCAAGGTCGCGTTCGACGGGGTGTTCAACCACGTGGCCGACACCCACCCGTTCTACCTGCAGGCCCTCGCCGAGGGACCGGGCAGCCAGTACGCCGACTGGTTCGACATCGACTGGCAGGCCGACGGCGGCCCGCGCGCCGCGGTCTTCGAGGGGCACGGCGCCCTGGTCGCGCTCAACCATGCGAACCCGCAGGTCGTCGACTACGTCGCGCGGGTGATGAACCACTGGTCCGACCGCGGAGTGGACGCCTGGCGCCTGGACGCCGCGTACGCCGTGCCGACGCAGTTCTGGTCCGCCGTCCTGCCGCGGGTCCGGGAACGGCACCCCGATGTGTGGGTGAGCGCCGAGGTGATCCACGGCGACCAGGCGGCCTTCGTCGCGGCCTCGGGGGTCGACTCGCTCACCCAGTACCCGCTGTGGAAGGCCATCTGGAGCTCACTGCTCGACGCCAACTTCTTCGAGCTCGACTGGGCGCTGGGTCAGCACGCCGCGCTGCCGTTCACCGCGACCACCTTCGTCGGCAACCACGACGTGACCCGGATCGCCAGCAAGGTGGGGGCCGACCGTGCGGTGCTCGCCCTCGTCGTGCTGATGACGGTGGCCGGGGTGCCGACCCTCTACGCCGGCGACGAGCTGGCCTGGACCGGCCTGAAGGAGGAGCGGGTGGGCGGCGACGACGCGATCCGGCCCGAGTTCCCCGACCGGCCCGCGCTGGGCGACGGGGAGTGGATGTACCGGGTGCACCAGGAGCTCATCGGGCTGCGGCGGCGGCATCCGTGGCTGGTGCACGCGACGTCCCGGACCCTCGAGCTGACCAACACCCGGTACGTGTACGCCCCCACCTCGCCCGACGGCGCCGACACCCTCGTGGTCGACCTCGACCTCACCGGCCAGCCCCGAGCTCAGATCCGCACCCCCGACGGCCAGCCTCTCTTCACCTTCCCCGCCTAACCCCAGCCCTCCCCGATCTGGGCCTGGGCGGAAGTGGTCGGTTGGGGCTCCGACACGCCGGGGCCGCGCTCCCCAACTGACCAGTTGCGGCCGGAGCGGGGGGTAGGAGGCAGGGGGGAAGGGATTAGTGTCGGGAGAGGAAACGATGGGCGATCAACGAGGTTCGCGATGACGACCAGCACCCCCTCACCCGTGCTCGACCTGCACGGACTCGTCGAGCACGCCGAGGCGTCGCCGGGCCGTCCCACCAGGGCGATCGCCCGGCCCTTCGACGGCAGCACGGTCGGCGAGGTGCCGGTGGCCGACGTCGACGACCTGCTCGCCGCGGTCGGGCGGGCCCGCGCTGCACAGGGTGCCTGGGCGGCGCGGCCGATGGCCGAACGCCGCGCGATCGTGCGCCGGTTCCACGACCTGCTGCTGTCCCGTCAGGACCGGATGCTCGACGTGGTCCAGGCCGAGACCGGCAAGGCCCGGCTCTCGGCGTTCGAGGAGCTCGCCGACACCGCCATGTGCGCGGCCTACTACGCGCGGCACGCGGCCGGGCACCTGCGTCCGCGTCGTCGGGCGGGGGTGGTGCCGTTCGTCACCAAGGTCACCGAGCGGCACGTGCCCAAGGGCGTCGTCGGGATCATCTCGCCGTGGAACTACCCGCTCACCCTCGCGGTCACCGATGCGATCCCCGCGCTGCTGGCCGGGAACACCGTGGTGCTCAAACCCGATTCGACGACCCCGTTCACGGCGCTGCTCGCGGTGTCCTGGCTGCGTGAGGCCGGGCTGCCGCGCAACGTGTTCCAGGTGGTCACCGGCCCGGGTGCGGTGCTCGGTGACCCGCTCGTCGACCACGTCGACTACATGATGTTCACCGGCTCCACCGCCACCGGCCGGCACGTGGCCGAACGCGCCGCGGCCAACCTCATCGGCTGCTCGGCCGAGCTGGGCGGCAAGAACGCCCTCCTCGTGCTCGACGACGTCGACGTGGCCGCCGCGCTCGACGGGGTGGTGAACGCCTGCTTCTCCAACTCGGGGCAGCTGTGCATCTCGATCGAGCGCCTGCTGGTGGCCGATGCGGTGTACGACGAGTTCGTGCCGGCGCTCGTCGAGCGGGTGCGGGCCATGCGGCTGGGCGCCTCGTACGGGTACGACGTCGAGATGGGCTCGCTGATCTCGCCCGCGCAGCTCGCGACGGTGAGCGCGCACGTGGACGACGCCGTCGCGCACGGCGCCCAGGTGCTCGCCGGCGGCCGGGCCCGCCCCGACCTCGGCCTGTACTTCTACGAGCCGACCCTGCTCGCCGGCGTTGACGAGACCATGACCGTTTGTCGCACGGAGACCTTCGGGCCCGTCGTCAGCGTCTACCGCGTGGCCGACGACGACGAGGCCGTCGCCCGCGCCAACGACACCGACTACGGCCTCAACTCGAGCGTGTGGGGGCGCCCGGCGCACGCCCGACGGGTCGCCGAACGGCTGCGCACGGGCACGGTCAACATCAACGACGGGTATGCCCCGGCGTGGGCCTCGCACGATGCGCCGATGGGTGGCTTCGGCGTCTCCGGCCTGGGCCGGCGGCACGGGCGCGAGGGCATCACCAAGTACACCGAGCCGCAGACCATTGCCGAGCAGGGCCGGCTGTTGCGGATGTACCCGACCGGCCCGCTCGCGGCGCCGCGGTACCACGCGCTCATGCGCTGGGCCGTGCCGGTGCTGGACAAGATCCGTTGAGGAGGCACGACATGGGCAAGGGCATCGCACTGTCCGGCGCACGGGCGCTGGTCACCGGGGGTGGCAACGGGATCGGGCGGCTGATGGCGCTCGGCGCGGCCGAACGTGGCGCGTCCGTGGTGATCTGGGACCGGGATGCCGCCCGGGCGCAGGCCGTGCGCGACGAGATCCGCGCCCGCGGCGGCTCCGCCGAGCACGCCGTGGTGGACGTGACCGACGTCGAGGCGGTGAAGGCCGCCGCGGCCACGACAGCGCCCGTCGACGTGCTGGTCAACAACGCCGGGGTGGTCGCCGGCAAGCGCCTGCTCGACGCGACCGAGGCCGAGATCCGCCGCACGTTCGAGGTCAACACCCTCGCGCTGTACTGGGTGACCCGGGCGTTCCTGCCGGGCATGGTCGCCCGCCGCCGCGGCACGGTGGTCACGGTGTCGAGCGCCGCGGGGCTGGTCGGCGTCGCGCAGCAGACCGACTACTCGGCGAGCAAGTTCGCGGCGTTCGGGTTCGCCGAGTCGCTGCGCGCCGAGCTGCGGCTCGACCAGACCGGAGTGCACTCGCTCGTCGTCTGCCCGTACTACATCGACACCGGCATGTTCGACGGCGTGCACACCAAGTGGCCGCTGCTCCTGCCGATCCTGGCCGAGCGGCACGTGGCCACCAAGGTGCTGGACTCGATCGAGAAGGGGCGCGCACTGCTCGTCATGCCGCCGCTGGCCCGGACCATCCCGCTGCTGCGGGCGCTGCCGGTGCGCGCGTTCGATGCGGTCGCCGATCTGCTCGGGGTGAACCAGACGATGGCCGGGTTCACCGGGCGCCCCGGCGACCGGGCCGGGGACGCGCCCGGTCGCGTCGGCGTCTGACGGTGAGCAGGCCCGTCGTCGCGTTCGACCTCGACGGGGTGCTGCTGCGCACGGACAGCTTCACCCGACTGGTGATCGTGCGTCTGACGGGATCACCGGCGCGGCTGCTGGAAGGGATCGTGCTCAGCCCGCTGCTGCTGGGGCTGGCGGCGTTCCGGACCACCCGGGCGCGGGCGTTCGCGCTGTCCGCACGGGTGGCGCTGCGCGGTCTGGACGAGCCGGGCTACATCGCGCTCGCAGCCCGGGTCGGCGCCCAGCTCGCGGCCCCGGGCGGCCCGGTGATGGTCGACGGGGTGGCGACCGTCCGTGCGCACCAGGCCGCGGGCGCCCACGTCGTCGTGGTCACGGCGAGCGAGCACCACCTGGCCCGGGCGTTCCTGGACGCGGCCGGGCTGGCCGAGGTCGACCTGCTGGCCTCCGGCCTCGGGCACGGCGACCGGTTCGGCCGGGACGCGCGGCACAACCGCAGCGAGCACAAGGTGGCCGCGCTGCGTGCCGCCGGGCTGACGGAGGTGCAGGTGGCCTACTCCGACTCGCTCTCGGACCTGCCGCTGCTCGCCGACGCGGCACGCGCCGTGCTCGTCAACCCCTCGCGCCGGGTGCTCGCGGCCGCGACCCGGCGGCTGGGGACGCCGCCCGACGTGGTGCGCTGGCGTTGAGGCCGCACGACGTCGGCGGGCCCCGCCGGAACCGGTTTGGGCGGGACCGCCGGGGCCTGTACCCTGGTCGTCGGCCTGTTGGCCACGCGCCCGTAGCTCAATGGATAGAGCATCTGACTACGGATCAGAAGGTTGGGGTTTCGAGTACCTCCGGGCGCACTCGTTGAGACA
>JAHIJU010000123.1 GCA_018898235.1 Actinomycetota bacterium
CAGCCGCGCCTGGCCCAGGACGTTGTTGATCTTGTGCGAGCCGGTGTGGTTGAGGTCCTCGCGCTTGAGGAAGACCCGCACGCCCGGTGCGACCCGGGCGGCGAACCGCGGCACCTCGGTGAGCGGGCTCGGACGGCCGGTGTAGGTGCGGTGCAGCCGCGTCAGCTCGGCGCCGAACGCCGGGTCGGTGAGCGCCTTGTGGTAGGCGGTCTCGAGCTCGTCGAGCGCGGCGATCAGCGCCTCAGGGACGAACCGTCCGCCGAACGACCCGAAGTACGGGCCCGCGTGGGTGGCCAGCGGGCCGTCCTGCTCGTCCAGCTCCACGGGAGGGCGGCCGCTCACCGACGCACCGCCCGCAGCGCGGGGTGCGAACCGGCTGCGACCAGGTCGGCGACCGACTTGCGGGGGGCGTCGTCGGTCACCAGCGCCTCGCCGACCAGCACGGCATCCGCCCCCGCCCGCGCGTACTCGACGACGTCGTGCGGGCCGCGCACACCGGACTCCGCGACCTTGACCACCGAGGACGGGATCGAGGGGGCGACCCGGGTGAACGTCGCCCGGTCGACCTCCAGGGTCTTGAGGTTGCGTGCGTTCACCCCGATCACGCGGGCACCGGCGTCCACCGCGCGCGCCACCTCCTCACTGTCGTGCACCTCGACCAGTGCCGTCATGCCGAGCGAGTGCACGCGGTCGACCAGGGAGGTGAGCACGGTCTGCTCGAGCGCGGCGACGACCAGGAGCACCAGGTCCGCGCCGTGGGCGCGGGCCTCCCACACCTGGTAGGGCGTGACGATGAAGTCCTTGCGCAGCACCGGGATGTCCACCCGGGCGCGGACGGCGTCCAGATCGGCGAGCGAGCCGCCGAACCGGCGCGACTCCGTGAGCACCGAGATCGCGGTCGCGCCGCCCGACTCGTAGTCCGCGGCCAACGCCGCCGGATCGGAGATGTCGGCGAGGGCGCCCTTGCTGGGGCTCATCCGCTTGACCTCGGCGATGACCGTGACGGCGTCATCCACCTTGAGCCGCGCCGGGCAGTCGATCGCCGACGGGCGACGCAGCGCGAGCGCCTTGAGGTCGTCCAGCGAGGTCGTCGCCTGCCGGACCGCGAGGTCCTCCCTGACCCCGGCCACGATGTCGTCCAGCACGGTCACGTCGATCGCCTCCCCACGCGGCTTCGCGGCCCGCGGCTGGTCGCCGGGCCCGCTTCCTCCATCGTACGGGCGCCGATCGACTGCCTCGAACGCCGTCCACGAGGGTTGCCAGGCCGGCGCCGGGCCGAGGTCACCGTGGGCCGAGCAGCCCGTGCAGCAACGGGAGGTTGCGGGCCACCCCGAACGCCAGCACCACGCCCAGCACGACCCACCACACCGTCGCGGGGACGGCCAGGGCCGGGCGCCCCCGCACCCGGCGGCGCAGCCAGTCGACCCAGACCAGCGCGACCGGACCCACGGCCAGCACCCACAGCGGGTTCATCGCCCAGGCGCCCGCGAGGTCACCACGGAGCAGGTCCGCGGTGGCCCGCAGCCCACCGCACAGCGGGCAGTACAGACCGGTGAACGCGTACAGCGGGCAGAAGCCCCATGCACCCGCCCGCCCCGGGGAGTGCAGCAGCAGACCCCCACCCAGCACCACGGCCCCGGCGGCGACGGCCAGCGGCCCGCGGACGCGGTACCCGAGGCCCGGAGCCGGCGCACCGGTCAGGTCGGCGCGAACCGGCCCGGCCGTGAGGGCCTCGGCGTGCTCGGGCACGGCGTGCTCGAGCTCAGTGGACACCGTTGGTGCCATCGGGGCGCTGCCCGAGGCCGGCGACGGACATGACCTTGCCAATCACCACGCCCAGCACGCACACACCCAGACCCGCCCAGAGCAACCAGGTGAGCGCGGCGACCACGGCGATGCTCGCGATCAGCCCACCGGCGACGACGACCCAGGTCGTCGTCCACGCCGCGACGGTCCTGCCGTGGTTGGCCGGCGGCGGACCCGCAGGCGGGCGCATGGTCTGCATGTGCGGCAGCACGACGTCCTTCTCGGCCATGGCGGTGACAACCCTTCGTCCGTCGGTTCGGCACACCTTAGTCGAGGGCGCCGTCGTGCGGGTCGCTGGGATCGCGGCCCTGGGACAGCGCGTCCCAGTCGGAGCGCTCGTCGGGTTCACGCTCATGGCGCCGCGTCGTGGCCGGCCAGCGGCGACCGGCCCTGGCCAGACCCGCACCGCAGACCACCAGACCTGCGCCGGCCACGGCGGTGAGCCAGGGCCACACCGACGTCCGGGGGGCACCGGCGAGCCCGGTCAGCCCCGTGCTGCGGGCCACGGCATCGGCCGCCGCACCCGCCGGGTCGACCAGCACCCCGACGGCGGTCACCGCGACGAGCGCACCGCCGGCCGCGAGCACGAGCACGACGACCCAGCGCCCGGCACGGCCGACCAGCGCCAGTGCGGCACCGGCCGCGAGCACCATCAGCGCGACAGCCAGGACCTGCGGTGCGGCCGTCGTTCCGGTGACCGCGACCGGAGCGCTCGCCGAGACCCCCGTCGCCACCACCCAGGTCGGTGCGCTCAGACCGGCGGTGACCAGACCGAGCGCCAGCACCACCAGCACCCAGCGTCCCCTGCCCCGCCCCCGGGAGGACGACGCGGCGCTCATCCCTGGCCGGGGCGCCGCAGCCGCGCCGCCAGCTGGATGGCCCGCACCGCCGCGGCCGCCTTGGTCCGGGACTCCAGGTACTCGGTCGCCGGCACCGAGTCGGCGACGATACCGGCACCTGCCTGCACGCTGGCCCGCCCTTCGCGGATCAGGGCGGTGCGGATCGCGATGGCCATGTCCATGTTCCCGGCGAAGTCCACGTACCCGACGGTGCCGCCGTAGATGCCACGGCGGGCCGGTTCCAGCTCGTCGATCAGGGCGATCGCCCGGGGCTTCGGCGCACCCGACAGGGTGCCGGCCGGGAAGGTCGCGATGAACGTCGACAGCGCGGTCGCATCGGCGCGCAACCGGCCGACCACCGTCGAGCAGATGTGCATGATGTGGCTGAACCGGCGCACCGCCATGAGCTCGACCACCTCGACGCTGTCCGGCTCGCACACCTTCGCCAGGTCGTTGCGCGCCAGGTCGACGAGCATGACGTGCTCGGCCAGCTCCTTCGGGTCGTCGAGCACCTCCTGTGCGAGGCGCTTGTCCTCCTCGGGGGTGGCACCACGCGGCCGGGAACCGGCGATCGGGAACGTCTCGACGCGCCGGTCGGTCACCTTGACCAGGGTCTCCGGGCTGGAGCCCACCACCGCGAACGGCCGGCCGGACGGGTCGGCAAGCTGCACGTAGTACATGTATGGGCTCGGGTTGACGGTCCGCAGCACGCGGTACACGTCCAGCGGGCTGGCCGGGCAGTCCAGGTCGAGGCGCTGGGACAGCACCACCTGGAACACCTCGCCGTCGACGATCGCGTCCTGCCCCGCCCGCACGGCCGCCTCGTACTCGGCCCGTTCGGAGCGGAACTCGAGCTCGGGCTCGACCGCGGCCTCGTCGAGGACCAGGGCGCCCGACGGTGCCGGATGGGCCATGGCCTCCTGCATCGCGTCGAGCCTGGACACTGCGTCGGACCAGGCCTCGTCGACGCGATCGGCTGTGCCGTCGGCGTTGACCGCGTTGGCGATCAGCCAGACCGAGCCCTCGGCGTGGTCGACGACCGCCAGGTCGGTGGCGAGCATCAGCGTGAGCTCCGGGACGTCCAGCTCCTCGGGCGCCTTCGCGGGCAGCGTCGGCTCCCAGTGCCGCACGATGTCCCAGCCGATCGCGCCCACCAGACCACCCGTGAGCGGGGGCAGACCGGGCACCGCCCGGGTGCCGAGCACCTCGAGCGTGCGGCCGAGCACCTCCAGCACGTCGCCCTGCATCGGGATCCCCACCGGGACGTCGCCGGTCCAGACCGCCTCACCGTCCCGCGAGGACAAGGTGGCCCGCGACCTCACGCCGACGAACGACCAGCGACCCCAGGTGCCGTCCGACTCCGCCGACTCGAGCACGAACGTCCCGGTGCGTCCACCCGCCAGGGTCCGGTACAGACCCACCGGGGTCACGTCGTCCGCCAGCAGCCGACGGACCACCGGGATCACCCGCGCATCGACGGCCTGGTCGCGGAACTCCTCCAACGACGGCCACGTGGCGCCCCAGGCCGGCGGCTTCACGCCTGGGCCCCGGTCGACGCCTCGTCCTGGGCGTGCCCGACGACCGCCGGAAGCGCGCCACCTGCCAGGAAACAGGTGCGGGACCCGGTGTGGCAGGCGGCGCCGACCTGGTCCACACGCACCAGCAGCGCGTCGCCGTCGCAGTCCAGGGCGACCGAACGCACATGTTGCACATGCCCCGAGGTGTCGCCCTTGCGCCAGTACTCCTGCCGTGAACGGCTCCAGAAGGTCACGCGGCCGCTCGTCAGCGTCCGCCGCAGGGCCTCGTCGTCCATCCAGCCGAGCATGAGCACCTCACCGGTGTCGTGCTGCTGGACGACGGCGGCCACCAGGCCGGACTCGTCACGCTTGAGGCGGCGGGCGATCTCGGGGTCGAGGCTACGTGCAGGCACGGTGACGATCCTGCCACGCACCGGCGCGGCGCCCACGCCGTCTCCTAGCGGACCGTCAGCCCCGCCGCCCGCAGCGCGTTCTTGACCTGTCCCACCGTCAGCGTGCCGAAGTGGAAGACCGACGCCGCCAGCACGGCGTCGGCCCCCGCCCGCGCCGCCTGGACGAAGTGCTCGGGCGTCCCGGCACCGCCCGAGGCGATGAGCGGGACCTTCACCTCACGGCGCACGTCCGCGAGCATCGCCAGGTCGAAGCCGGCCGTGGTCCCGTCGGCGTCCATGGAGTTCAGCAGGATCTCCCCGGCGCCCAGCTCGGCGCCGCGCCGCGCCCACTCGACCGCGTCGACCCCCGTGCCCCGTCGCCCCCCGTGGGTGGTGACCTCGTAGCCCGAGGTCGTGCGGGTGTCCCCGGTGACCCGCCGCGCGTCGACCGACAGCACGAGGACCTGGCTACCGAACCGCTCGGCGATCTCACCGATCAGCTCGGGACGGGCGATGGCTGCCGTGTTGACCCCGACCTTGTCGGCCCCGGCCCGCAGCATGCGGTCGACATCGGCCACGGCACGCACGCCGCCGCCGACGGTGAGCGGCACGAAGACCTCGTCGGCCGTCCGACCGACCACGTCGATCATCGTGGCGCGACCGTCCGTCGAGGCCGAGACGTCGAGGAACGTGATCTCGTCCGCGCCCTCGGCGTCGTAGCGACGGGCCAGCTCGACGGGGTCGCCGGCATCCCGCAGCCCGGCGAAGTTCACGCCCTTGACGACCCGGCCGGCGTCGACGTCCAGGCAGGCGATCACCCGCAACGCCACGCTCATGAGCCGGACCCCTTGTCGGTGGGTGTGCGGGTCGCCAGGATGTCCACCACGAACACCACGGCCTGGCCCGAGAGCTCGGCACCGGCCGTCACGCCCAACGGGTAGGTCGGCGGCACGACAAGCTCGATCTGGCTGCCGACGGTCTGCTCGACGAGCCCCTCGGAGAACGCCTGCGACAGGTCCAGGAGGGAATGGCTCACCGGTGCGCCCCGCGCCCAGGACGAGTCGAACTCCTCACCGGTGTCCCACGAGAAGCCCGCGTACTGGAAGGTCACCACGTCCTGCTCGCCGACCTGGGCGCCGGTGCCCTTCTTGAGCGGCTGCGCGATGAGGGTGGCCGGTGCGCCCGTCCCGGTGGCCGTGATCGATGGCGCCCCGTCGGCGGCCAGGGTCACCGCCGGCAGCCCGGGCAACGGCGCGACGTCCTGCCCGAAAGCCCGCAGCGGCAGCACGTCCAGCACGGTGACCGTCGGGTAGGTGGTGCTCCCCGAGGACGCTCCCGGCGCCACCTGCAGGATGCGGGCACCGACCCGCTGCCCGCGCAACGACTGGTAGAGGTCGACGCCCAGGTCCTCCTCGGACAGCGTGCGGGTGACCGGCGAGCCGGTGTACGTCTGCTTGACCACCGTCGCGTCGGTCGCGTTCTCCAGCGAGAAGTCCAGCAGCACCGGCCCCCCGTCGACCAGGTCGGGGCCGGTCCCCGCCCAGATCGTGCGGCGATAGGTGCTCGTCACCGCCAGCGGCGCGACGTAGGTGACCGTGGGCGCCTGGCCCTGGACCCCGGACACGTCGACCTGAGGAGCGGCGGCGGCATCGCCGGAGCAGGCCACCAGGGAACCCGCGGCCAGCACGGCGCCCACCAGCACGGCCACCCGTCGATGCCACACCCGTCCTCGCACGCCCGACACGGTACCTGGCGCGCACGGACCGATCACATCGACTCGATCAGCCGGTCCACCCTCTCGTCGACCGAACGGAACGGGTCCTTGCACAGCACGGTGCGCTGCGCCTGGTCGTTGAGCTTGAGGTGCACCCAGTCGACCGTGTGGTCGCGCCTGGCCTCCTGCGCGGCCCGGACGAAGTCGCCGCGCAGCTTCGCCCGGGTCGTCTGCGGAGGCTGGGCCGTGGCCTCGAACACCTCGAGGTCGCTCGTGACGCGGTCGACCAGGCCGCGCGCCGCGAGCAGGTTGTACAGGCCCTGGGTCCGCGAGATGTCGTGGTAGGCCAGGTCGAGGCGGGCGATCCGCACATCGGACAGCTCCAACCCGTGCTTGGCCCGGTAGCGCTCGATCATCTTGAGCTTGATCACCCAGTCGAGCTCCCGCTCCACGAGCGACAGGTCACCCGTGCGGATCGCCCGCAGTCCGCGCTCCCACAGCTCCAGGACAGCCTTGACCTGCGGCGTCGGGCCCAGCTCCCGCGTCACCAGCTCGGTCGCGCGGGACAGGTACTCCTCCTGGATGTCGAGCGCCGTGACGGTCTTGCCGTTCGCGAGCACCACCGGGTGCAGACCCGTCGGGTCGTGGCTGATCTCGCGGATCGACCGGATCGGGTTCTCCAGCGTCAGGTCGTGGGTCGGCAGCCCGGCCTCGATCACCCGCAGCACCAGGTCGGTCATGCCGACCTTGAGGACCGTGGTCGGCTCCGACATCGAGGAGTCCCCGACGATGACGTGCAGGCGGCGGTACAGCTCGGCGTCGGCGTGCGGCTCGTCGCGGGTGTTGATGATCGGCCGCGAGCGGGTGGTCGCCGAGGACACGGCCTCCCAGATGTGGTCGGCCCGCTGCGACAGGCAGTAGGTGGCACCACGCGGCGTGGCCAGCACCTTGCCGGCGCCCGTGAGCAGCTGCCGGGTGATCAGGAACGGCACCAGCACATCGGACAGCCGGGTGAAGTCCCCGGCCCGGCGCACCAGGTAGTTCTCGTGGCACCCGTAGGAGTTGCCCGCGGAGTCGGTGTTGTTCTTGAACAGGTGGATCGTGCCGGCCAGACCCTCGTGCTCGAGCCGCTCCTGGGCGTCCGCGACCAGGCCCTCGAGGATCCGCTCACCGGCCCGGTCGTGCACCACCAGCTGACGCCAGTCGTCGCACTCCGCGGTCGCGTACTCGGGGTGCGAGCCGACATCGAGGTACAGCCGTGAGCCGTTGCGCAGGAAGACGTTCGATGAGCGCCCCCAGGCCACCACCTTGCGGAACAGGTAACGCGCGACCTCATCGGCCGACAGACCGCGCCCGTCCGAGGACGCGCAGGTCACGCCGTACTCGGTCTCCAGGCCGAAGATGCGTCGGTCCATGGTCGCCTCCTTCAGTGGTCCGCGGTCGGGCGTTCGGTTCCCAGCGTCGCGGTGAGCAGGTCACCGGTGAGACGACGGAACGCCCGCCGGGGCCGGGTGCGGTCGAGCACCGCCACCTCGAGCTGGGCGGGCGCCAGCTCGAGGTTCGGCACACCGTCCTCCGGTGAGGACCCCAGTGCGCGCACCGCGATCTGCAGCACATCGGACAGCGGCAGCCCGGGCCGCCACTGCTCCCCGACGAGCGCGCCGAGCCGTTCGGCCTGCCCACCCATCACGACGTAGCCCTGCTCCTCGGCGACCGAGCCGTCGTAGGTCAGCCGGTACAGCTGATCGGAGATCGGGTCGGCGCCGACCTCGGCGACCACCAGCTCGACCTCCAGCGGCTTGGACTCGGTGGTGAACACCGTGCCGAGGGTCTGGGCGTAGGCGTTGGCCAGTCCCCGTGCCGTGACGTCCACCCGGTCGTAGGAGTAGCCGCGCAGGTCGGCGTAGCGCACCCCGGCCACCCGCAGGTTCTCGAACTCGTTGTACTTGCCGACCGCCGCGAAGGCGATCCGGTCGTAGATCTCGGAGATCTTGTGCAGCGCGCGCGACGGGTTCTGCGAGGCGAACGCGATCCCGTCGTCGTACTGCAGCACGACGACCGAGCGACCGCGTGCGATGCCCTTGCGCGCGAAGTCGGCGCGGTCCTTCATGAGCTGCTCGGGCGAGACGTAGAACGGCATGCTCATGCGCGCGGGTCCCCCACCTGTCGTTCGACGGCGATCCTCCCGGAGACCGCCGACAGCTGCTCGTCACCGACCTGCCGGTAGCCCGCGGCGTCCACCGTCGCGACGATCGGGTAGATCCGCCGACCCGCATCGGGCCCACCGGTGGCCGAGTCGTCATCAGCCGCATCGACGAGCGCCTCGACCGCCACCTCGACCGCCCCTGCGGCGTCCAGCCCGGGTCGCCAGCGCTTCTTCAGCGACCCACGGGCGAACACCGACCCCGACCCGATCGCGTGGTGGTCCTGCTCCTCGTACCGACCACCCGTCACGTCGTAGGAGAAGATCCGCCCGACCGCCCGCGCCAGGTCGTAGCCACCGAACAGCGGCACCACCGCCAGGCCCTGCATCGCCAGCCCCAGGTTGCCCCGCAGCAGCGTCGCCAGCCGGTTCGCCTTGCCGTCCAGCGACAGCAGGCTGCCCTCGATCTTCTCGTAGTGCTCGAGCTCCAGCTGGAAGAGCCGGACCAGCTCGATCGCCAGCCCTGCCGAACCCGCGATCCCGATCGCCGAGTAGTCGTCGGCGGCGAACACCTTCTCGATGTGCCGCGAGGCGATCATCGAACCCGCCGTCGCGCGCCGGTCCCCGGCCATCACGATGCCGCCGTCGAACCGCACCGCGACGATCGTGGTCGCATGCGGGACGACCAGGTCCCCGCCCCCCGCGGGCCGGTTCCCCGGCAGCAACGCGGGCGCGGCCTGCGCGAGGAACTCGACGAACGAGGCCGAACCAGGGGTGGTGAACGCCGCCGGCAGCCGGCCGCTCGACGACGGCGGCACGAGGCTCACTGACCGCCCTTCTGCACGAACCCGCGGACGAACTGCTCGGCGTTCTGCTCCAGGACGTCGTCGATCTCGTCCAGCAGTGCATCCACCTCGTCGTCCCGGGTCTGGGCGCTCGGCGCGACCGGTGGCGGCGCGTCCGGCTCCTCGTCGTCGTCGCGACGGCTGACGTGCTCCTGAGCTGACATGGCGACCTCCACAGGCTCTCGTGGCCCCACCCTAGGCCAGCGCGCCGCCGGTCGGCGTGAGCGGGCCCGTGCCCGCGCACACCTCAGGAAGCCAGCGCCGCCAGCAGGCTGGCGGCGTCGGGGCAGGCGTCGAGCAGCGCGCCGACATGGGCCCGGGTCCCCCGCAACGGGTCACGCATCGGTACCCGTTGCAGGGTGCTCGTCCCCGGCACGTCGAACACGACCGAGTCCCAGCTCGCCGCCGAGACCTGACCGGAGTAGCGGGCCATCGCCTCACCCCGGAAGTACGCCCGGGTGTCGACCGGCGGATGCGCCGCGGCCCGTTCGACCTCGCGCGGATCGACGAGCAGCTCGACGGCACCCGCCGCCGCGAGCCGGTGGTAGAGCCCCCGCTCAGGTCGCAGGTCCGACCACTGCAGGTCCACCGCGGCCAGCTTGGCGTGGTCCCAGCCCAGCTGCTCACGGCGACGCAGCCCCTCCAGCAACCGCAGCTTGGCCACCCACTCCACGTCCCGGGCGCAGGTCATCGGATCGGTCCCCAACCGGTCCAGGACGTCCGACCAGCGCGCCAGCACATCGCCCGTCTGCTCGTCCGGCGTCACCCCGTCGGCGGCGAACGCCTGGTGCACGGCCGCGAGATAGGCCCGCTGCACCTCGATCGCGGTGAGGGTGCCGCCCCGGGACAGCTCGAGCGGGGCGCGCAGGGTCAGGTCACGGGACACCCGGTGCACCGCGTCCACCGGGTCGCGCAGCGCGAGCCCCTCGATCTCCGGCAGCCCTGCACCGGTGGCGGTCGCGCGCTCGATGAGCCACAGCACGAGCGAGGCGGTCCCGGCGCGCAGGTAGGTGGCCACCTCCAGCATCGTCGCGTCACCGATGATCACGTGCAGGCGACGCCACCGCGCCGGGTCGGCGTGCGGCTCGTCACGGGTGTTGACGATGGGCCGGCGCAGGGTCGTCTCGAGGCCGACCTCGGCCTCGATGTAGTCGGCGCGCTGGGACAGCTGGAAGCCCGGCTGCTCACCGTGCTGGCCCAGACCGACCCGGCCGGCACCCGTGAACACCTGCCGGGTCACCAGGAACGGTGTCACCCAGCGGACGAGGTCGTCGAACGGCACCGCCCGGTCCACGAGGTAGTTCTCATGGGTGCCGTAGGTGGCGCCCTTGCCGTCGACGTTGTTCTTGTAGAGCGTCACGTCCGGCAACGCCGGGCTCGACGCCAGCGCCCGGACGCTGTCGAGCATGACCAGCTCACCGGCCCGGTCGAAGACGACCAGGTCGCGCGGGTTGGTCACCTCCGGGGAGGAGTACTCCGGATGGGCGTGGTCGACGTACAGCCGGGCCCCGTTGGTGAGGATGACGTTCGCGGCGCCCGGGTCCTCGTACTCGTCGCCGGTGCGCGGCAGCGGCTGCGGCCCGTCGTCCTCCGGGGACGGTGCGGCACGACCGGGCACATCGGTGAGCATGGAGGGGATCGCGGCGGCGCGCTGCAGCCGGAAGCCACGGGCGTCGTGCAGCGGGTCCTCGGCGTCGTAGTCCCAGCGGGCCCGGCGGCGCGCACCGTCACGCACGGCAGCCTGCACGGCCACCACGTGGCTCGACAGCAGCATGGGGTTCGCCGTGGGGCGCCCCGGCTCCAGGATCCCGTACTCGGTCTCAATCCCCATCACCCGACGGACGCTCACCGGGCCACCCTACTGGCGGGTCCCGTGCCGATCCGGGGCACCCGCCCGCCGGGCCGTCGGGCGCGGGCCGTCAGAGGTACTGGCCGGTGCTCGTCACGTTCTCGATGACCTTCGAGCCCTCCGTGCCCTTCTTGCCGGCGATGATCGTGCGGATGAACACGATCCGCTCACCCTTCTTGCCGGAGATCCGGGCCCAGTCGTCCGGGTTC